>PMFY01000114.1 GCA_003157945.1 Acidimicrobiaceae bacterium
CGGTCAGCACGTGCTGGAGGTACACCGAGTCGTCGTGGATGCCGACCGGCCGGACCCAGGGCAGGACCTCGATGCCCTCGCGGACGAGCGACCGGACCAGCGCGTCGCGGACGTACTGCTGCAGGAGGGCGCCGGGGACGGGCGCGTTGACGGCCAGCGTGACGCGCCGCCCCCGGGCGGCGAGCAGGCGCGCCACCCCGGGCCCGATCCAGTCGCTGCGCCAGTCGGCCACCACCACGTGGCCGTGGCCGGGCGTCGTCCCCCCGATGACCTCCCACGCGTCGAGCAGGCACGGGCTCCCCATGACCTCGAGCGGCGGCAGGTAGGGGCGTCCCCCCGTGGCCACCACCACCAGATCGGGGTCGAGGTCGTCGACCACGTCGGCGTCGACCGGGCTCCCCAGCTCGATCCGGACGCCCGCCCGGGTCGCCTCGCGCAGCAGGTTGGTGGCCGCGCCGCCGAACTCGGCCCGGTCGGGCAGCTGCTGGGCCAGCAGCACCTGGCCGCCGATCCGTCGGGTGGCCTCGTGGAGGACCACGTCGTGGCCGCACCCGGCGGCCGTGGCCGCCGCCTTCAGCCCACCCGGTCCGCCGCCCACCACCAGCACCGTCCGGGGTGTCGTCGTCCGCCGACGCCGCCCGAACTCGAGCTCACGCCCGGTCTCGGGGTGCTGGATGCATGAGATGGGGTAGCCGGCGTGGAAGTGGCCGATGCAGGCCTGGTTGCACCCGATGCAGGCCCGGATGTCGTCGAGCTCGCCGGCCCGCGCCCGCGCCGGCAGCTCCGGGTCGCAGATGAGGGCACGGGTCATGACGCAGGCGTCGGCGGCCCCGTCGGCCAGCAGGCGCTCGGCCTCCTGGGGCTGGTTGATCCGGCCCCCCACGATGACCGGAACGTCGACGGCGTCGCGGACCCGGCGGCCGAGGGGTGCGGTGTAGCCGTTGGCGAACGACATCTCCGGCACGATGTGGCCGGAGCCGGCCAGCGACGCCGAGGTGCCCGTCGTGATGTTCAGGTAGTCGACGAGCCCCTGGGCGGCCAGCGACCGGCAGGCGTCGAGCGCGGTCCGGGCCGGCAGGCCCGACGGGTCCTGCTCGTCGATGGAGATCCGCAGGCCCACGACGGTGGCGTCGTCGACGGCGTCACGGACCCCCGCCAGGATGTCGCGCAGGAAGCGCAGCCGGTTCTCGTCCGACCCGCCGTAGTGGTCGGTCCGCAGGTTCACCGCCGGGTTGAGGAACTGGGACGGAAGGTACCCGTGGCTGGCCACGATCTCCACGCCGTGGAGTCCGGCGGCCCGCAGGCGCCGGGCGGCGGCCACGTAGCCGTCGACGATCTCGACCACCTCGTCGAGGGCCAGGGCCCGCGGCATCACGTGGAAGCGCTCGTTGGGGACGCTGGACGGCGCCACCGCCACCGGGAGCGATCCGTCCGGGGACTCCATGACCTCGCGGCCGGGGTGGAACAGCTGGCCGAACAGCACCGTGCCGTGGGGGGCGACGGCGTCGACGAGGCGGCGGTAGCCCTCGATGCACGAGTCGTCGGTGGCCATCAGGACGTGGCTCGTGTAGCGGGCCGTGTCGTGGACGCCGGCCACCTGCACGATGATCAGCCCGACGCCCCCCGCCGCCCGGGCCCGGTGGTAGGCCACGAGCTGGTCGGTGACCTGCCCGTGGTCGACCATGACGGTGTCATGGCCCGACGAGACGATCCGGTTGGCCAGGGTCGTTCCCCGCAGGGTGAGCGGTGCGAAGAGGCGGGGGAACGGGGGATCGGTGGGCATGGGCACGGGGGTTCCGGGGTGGGGCCACCGCTCGACCCGAGCGGGCGCGCGGCGCCCCGCTCCCCAGTGAACAGGGGATTGACTGGCCAGTCAACATTCCGACTCCCGACGTCCTATCCTGCGGGCATGGAGAGCGAATCCACCCGCAGCCCCTTCTACGATCCGGCGGCCGCCCTCGGCGCCACCTTCATGGAGGAGGGTGGGTGGTACTGGACCGAGGGGTTCGGCGACCTCGCCACCGAGTACACCGGTGTGCGCGACGACCTGGGGGTGTGGGACGTCTCGCCGCTCAACAAATGGGAGTTCCGCGGCCCGGATGCCGTGGCCGCCGCCCAGCGCGTCCACACCAACAACATCCTGGGGCTGGCCATCGGCCAGGTCCGCTACGGCGGCTTCCTCGACGCCGAGGGCCTGATGGTCGACGACGGCACGGTCTACAAGGTGGCCGACGACCTCGTCTGGGTCATGACCAACGGTTCGGACCGGATCGACTTCTTCGCCGACGCCACGGCCGGGCTGGAGGTCGACATCACCCCGGTGACGCTGTCCATGCCCCACCTCGGGCTGCAGGGCCCCCGGGCCCGCGAGGCGCTCGCCCCGCTCTGCGGCGTCGACATCTCGGGCCTCGGGTACTTCCGGTTCGTGCCCGAGGCGACGACCGTGGGCGGCGTGCCCTGCGTGGTGTCGCGCACCGGATTCGGTGGCGAGCTGGGTTTCGAGCTGTTCTGCCGCCCCGAGGACGCGGTCGACCTGTGGGACGTGGTCGTCAACCGGATGCGGGCCGTTCCGTTCGGCGTCGAGCTGATCGAGGTCCTCCGGGTCGAGGCCGGCCTCATCGTCCTCGACTACGACTACGAGGCGCACCAGGTGACCCCGTTCGACCTGTCGCTCGACAGGATGGTGGCCCTCGGCACCGTCGACTTCCAGGGCGCGGACAAGCTGGCGTCCGTGGCCGCGGACCCGCCGCGACGGATGAAGACGCTGACGATCGGTGGCGGGGAGCTGCCCGACTACGGGGTCGGGGTCCGCTCGGGGGACGCCGTGGTCGGCACGCTGACCAGTCCCGCCGAGAGTCCGCGCTTCGGCCGGATCGCGCTGGCCATCCTGGAGGCCGCCCATGCCGCCGACGGCACGGAGCTCGAGGTCGAGCTGGCCGACGGCACCGCGCCGGCCACGGTCGCCCCCCTGGCCATCTACGACCCGGAGAAGAAGCGGCCGCGGATGTGAGCCGCGGACCGGTCGCCGACCGGGCCGGTGACATTCGGCCCTGGGTGCCGACGATGCCGGCCCGTACGATGCACCCGTAGCCCGCCCGCGTCGGGCGGGCGGCGAGGAGGCCCGATGCGGGCACTGCGACTGCTGGAGTGGAAGTCGGACCCGGTGCTGGTCGAGGTCGACGACCCGGTCCCCGGACCCGGCCAGGTCGTGGTCCGGATCGGCGGCGCCGGTGCCTGCCACTCCGATCTCCACCTGATGCACGACTTCGAGCCTGGACTCCTGCCCTGGGACCCGCCGTTCACCCTCGGCCACGAGAACGCCGGCTGGGTGCACGCCCTCGGCGCCGGCGTGACCGCGCTCGAGCTCGGCCAGCCCGTCGCCGTCTACGGCCCCTGGGGCTGCGGCACGTGCCCGCGCTGCCTGCTCGGCATGGAGAACTACTGCGAGCGACCCGATCTGGTGGACGTGCCCGGCGGCGGCGGGGGACTCGGCCTCGACGGCGGTATGGCCGACCTGCTGCTGGTGCCGGCGGCGCGCCAGCTGGTGCCGCTGCCGGACGGGTTGGAGCCGGTGACGGCCGCCCCGCTGACCGATGCCGGGCTCACGCCCTACCACGCCGTGCGCCGGTCCTGGGCGAAGCTGCCACCCGGTTCGACCGCCGTGGTCATCGGCGTGGGAGGCCTGGGTCACCTGGCCGTGCAGATCCTGCGGGCCACCACGGCGGCGCGCGTACTGGCGGTGGACACGCGGCCGGAGGCCCGCGAGCTGGCGCGCGGCGCCGGTGCCGACCTGGCCGTGTCCCCCGACGACGACGCCGTGGCCACGCTGCGGGCGGCCACCGGCGGCCGCGGGGCCGACGTGGTGCTCGACTTCGTCGGCGGCGAGGCCACCATCGCCCTGGGCGCGGCCGTCAGCCGGTTCCTCGGCGACGTCACCGTGGTGGGCATCGCCGGCGGGACGTTCCCCTTCAGCTTCTTCTCGCAGCCCTACGAGGTGTCGATCCAGACCACCTACTGGGGCTCGCGGCCCGAGCTCGTGGAGGTGCTCGACCTGGCGGCCCGCGGGCTCCTCCGACCGACGGTCACGACCGTCCCGCTCGAGGGCGCCGTGGAGGCCTACCACCGGTTGGCGGTGGGATCGGCGCTCGGGCGGCAGGTGGTCGTCCCCTCGGCCGCGGGCTGACCCCGTGCGCGCCTGGGTGGTCGGACGTCCCGGCCCGGTCGACGGCGGGCCGCTCGTGGCGGTGGACCGGCCGGTGCCCGAGCCGGGGCCGGGACAGGTGCGTGTGCGGGTCTCGGTGTGCGGGGTGTGCCGGACCGACCTGCACCTCGCCGAGGGCGACCTCGCGCCGCGGCACCCCGGGACGGTACCGGGCCACGAGGTGGTCGGCCGGGTCGACCGACTCGGCCCCGGGTGCACGGAGCTCGTCGAGGGTGAGCGGATCGGGATCCCCTGGCTCGCCCACACCTGCGGGGAGTGCCGGTTCTGCCTCGCCGGTCGCGAGAACCTGTGCACGGCGCCGGCGTTCACCGGGTGGGACGTCGACGGCGGCTACGCGGAGTTCGCGGTGGTCGACGAGCGGTACGCCTACCGGCTGCCCGACGGCATCGGCGATCTCGAGGCGGCCCCGCTCCTGTGCGCCGGGATCATCGGGTACCGGGCCCTGCGGCGCTCCGAGCTCCCGGCCGGCGGCCGTCTCGGGATCTACGGGTTCGGCGGATCGGCCCACCTGACCGCGCAGGTGGCACTGGCCGAGGGGGCGACCGTCCACGTGATGACGAGGTCCGCCGACGCCCGCCGCCTCGCCCTCGACCTCGGCGCGGCCAGCGCCCAGGGGGCCGACGACCCACCCCCCGAGCCGCTCGACGCCGCCATCCTCTTCGCCCCCGTCGGGACCCTGGTGCCGCCGGCCCTCGAGGCCCTCGAACGGGGCGGTACGCTGGCGATCGCCGGCATCCACCTGTCCGACATCCCGGTCCTCGACTACCAGCGCCACCTGTTCGAGGAGCGGACGCTGCGCAGCGTCACGGCCAACACCCGCAGCGACGGCCGGGACTTCCTGGCCATCGCCGCCGACATCGGCATCCGGGTGTCGGCGGTGCCGTATCCCCTCGACCGGGCCGACCGGGCCCTGGAGGACCTGGCCCACGACCGGGTCGACGGTGCTGCGGTCCTGGTGGTGGCCGACGGGTGAGGCGGAGCGCGGTCGCCGGCGACCGACCCGGTCCGCCGGGCCGCCATTGGTTACAATGTCGTTACGGAATGATTGCGCTCAGCGTCGTACGGAGCCACCGTGCGGACTGTCGGGGGGCGCGGACCACCTCCGTGGCGTACCGCCGGACCTGAACTTCCGGTGCACACGATCGACACGACCCAGGAGACCCTCGACCCCATGGCCCCGGAGCGCACAGCGGCGGCAGTGCAGCAGAACCGGCCCGACCCGACCCGGCCTGCCTCGGGCGACCGGGCGTCGAGCGCGCTCGGGTGGCTGCTGCACCGCGCCGGGGCCTGGCGCGACCGTCTGGTCGGCACCTCCGACGCCGTCGACCCGGCCGAGGACGTCGAAGAGGTGACGGACGCCCGGGGCCTGGTGCTCCGCCCGGCCCTGCTGGGCTTCGTCGCCGTCCTGGCCGTCGCCATCGGCGCCTCCATGCCGAGCTCCCCCTTCAAGCTCGAGATGCCCGGCGTCTGGTTCTTCGGCGAGCCCTCCACGGCCACACCCAGCCGGTGGGGCGTGTACTTCTCGCTGGCCGCCGTGTACGGCGGGCTCTTCCTGTTCATGCGCGTCTGGTGGGGGATGTCCCGGCTGTACCGACGCCGGCACGGCGTGCCGGTCAAGACCCTGATGGGCGTGTTCGCCCTGTGGTCGCTGCCCGTCCTGGTCATCGCCCCGCTGTTCAGCCGGGATGCCTACTCGTACGCCGCACAGGGCGAGATGGTCAGTCACCACATGAACCCGTACCTCTACGGGCCCTTCGAGCTCGGCAACAACTCGTACACCGCCCCGGTCGACCCGCTGTGGGGCAACGCCCCGGCGCCCTACGGTCCGATGTTCCTGCAGCTGGACGGTCTGGTGGCCCGCCTGACCTTCCACAACGAGCTGGCCACCATCGTCCTGCTGCGCGCGCTGGCCCTGGTGGGCGTCCTGCTGATCGCCATCTGCGTCCCCCGCCTGGCCAAGCTGTACCACCGCGACGGCGCCGAGCTCTTCACGCTGATGGTCCTCAACCCGGTGACGATCTTCCATCTCATCGGCGGGGCCCACAACGACGCCCTGATGCTCGGCCTGCTGGTCGCGGGGCTGACGCTGGCCAAGGAGAAGCGGCCCATCTGGGGCATCGTCCTGTGCGCTCTGGCCACCGCGGTCAAGGCGCCGGCGGCCCTCGGCATCCTCTACATCGGCTGGAGCTGGCTGGGCACCGGGGTCCCGATCCGGGACCGCGTCCGGCCGGTCGTGACCGCGGGCCTCATCGGGGTCGGCATCCTGGGGTTCTTCTCGTTCGTGAGCGGACTGGGCTGGGGCTGGGTGTCGATCCTCGGCACACCGGGGGTGGTCCGATCGTGGGCCTCGCCGACCACCGGGCTCGCCTTCGCCGTCACCGGCGTCGCCCATCTGGCCCACGTCGGGGTGGGGGTCGGCGGCGTTCTCACGGTCACCCGGTTCCTCGGCCTGGCGGTGTCGGCGGTGTCGGGTGTGTGGCTCCTGCTCAACAGCGACCGGATCGGCACCTTGAAGGCCCTCGGCCTGACCCTGCTCATCTTCGTCCTGCTCGGCCCCGTCGTGCAGCCCTGGTACCTCTCGTGGGGCCTGATCCTGCTCGCCCCGGTGGCCCTCGGCCAGCTCCGGTCGCTCGTCATCGGCCTGTCGATGGTGACGGCCTTCATCGAGCTGCCCGGCGGCACCCAGCTGGTCACGACCCTGCTCCACGGCGACCCGCTGCTGATCGTGCTGACCCTGCTGTGGATCCTGGTCGTCATGACCGTGCCGCTGTCGTCCTGGGACCAACGGCGCCCGACCGTCGAGGTCGAGCGCGCCCCGACCGCCGCCGTCGCCGCCTGAGCCCGTCCGGACGTCGGGCCTACGGCCCGGCGTCGGCGCCCGGCACGGCGTCGAATCCGTCCCCGCCGAGCATCCGCTGCAGCACGGCGACATCGAGCCACCGGTTGAACTTGCGACCGATCTCCCGCTCGACACCGACGAGCTCGAACCCACAGGCCTGGTGCAGGGCGATGGAGGCCGCGTTGCCCCCCCCGACGCGGGCGATCATGGAGTGGAAGCCGTGGAGCGTGCCGAGGTGCACCAGCTCCTCCAGCAGGGCCCGGCCCACTCCCCTGCCCCGTCGGCCCGCGTCGACGTAGACCGAGTTCTCCACCGTGGTGGAGTAGGAGGGCCGGTCGCGGTAGCTGGACAGCGAGCCGAACCCCAGCACGGTGGCGTCGTCGTCGACCGCCACGACGACCGGGTAGGTACCCTGGTGCTCGACCATCCAGGCGGCCTGCTCGTCCACCGAACGGGGACGGAGGTCGAAGGTGGCCGTCGAACCGACGACCTCGGCGTTGTAGATCCGTCGCACGGCCTCGGCGTCGGTGGGCGCTGCCAGGCGGACGTGCATCCCGGCGATCGTAGACGGGGGCCCACTGTTCAGGTACCGGCGGTGCGGCTATGCTTTCCCCTCTGCTGCTCTTCCGAGCTGCATTGCCCCTGTAGCTCAGTGGTAGAGCACCGCCATGGTAAGGCGGGGGTCGTGGGTTCAATCCCCACCGGGGGCTCGCCCGTGGCGGCGTAGCTCAGTTGGTTAGAGCACACGGCTCATAATCGTGGGGTCGCCGGTTCGAGTCCGGCCGCCGCTACCAGTTCTCGGGTGTGTCAGGGCAGTCCGCAGTCGACGGACAGGCACAGCCAGGCAGTACCCGGGGTGCAGGCAGTACCCCGGCAGTTGGCACATCGGATCCGCGGCCGTCCCCGGCGCGGGCACAAGGGAGTCACCGTGGCAAAGAACGAGAAGCGCATCCAGGTCACCCTGGCCTGCGAGTCCTGCAAGCGGCGCAACTACATCACCACCAAGAACAAGATGAACGACCG
>PMFY01000052.1:0-140 GCA_003157945.1 Acidimicrobiaceae bacterium
AAGGCCTCCGTCAAGGCGGCGGGGCGCATCGACCACGCCGATCTGGGTCACCTGCTGGCGGTGCTGCGGTCCGACGGGCCGCCCCCGGCGCGTTAGCCGGGAGGGCTCCGCTCAGAGGACCTTGGCCAGGAACGAGCGGG
>PMFY01000052.1:145-4381 GCA_003157945.1 Acidimicrobiaceae bacterium
GCGAAGCCCATCTCGTGGGTCACCACGATCATGGTCATGCCCTCGACGGCCAGGTCCCGCATGACGTCCAGCACGTCGCCCACCAGCTCCGGGTCGAGCGCCGACGTGGGCTCGTCGAAGAGCATGAGCTTCGGGTCCATGGCCAGCGCCCGGGCGATGGCCACCCGCTGCTGCTGGCCGCCGGAGAGCTGGTTGGGGTAGCTGTCCACCTTGTCGGCCAGTCCGACCCGGTCGAGCAGTTGGCGCGCCCGGTCCTTGGACTTCCCCGACGGAGCCTTGCGGACCCACAGGGGTCCGGAGGTGACGTTGTCGAGGACCGAGAGGTGCGGAAAGAGGTTGAAGCGCTGGAAGACCATGCCGATCTCGGCCCGTTTGGCGCAGACCTCGGTGTCCTTCAGCTCGTAGAGGCGGTTACCGGACTGTCGGTAGCCCACGAGCTCGCCGTCCACGGACAGCTCGCCACCGTCGATCTTCTCCAGGTGGTTGATGCACCGGAGGAAGGTGCTCTTGCCGGAGCCGGACGGGCCGATGAGGCACAGCACCTCGCCCCGTCGGACGGTGAGGTCGATCCCCTTCAGGACCTCGAGGCGACCGAAGGCCTTGCGCACGGCGCGCGCCGAGACCATGGGGAGGGCGGCGTGGTCGGGGTCGGCGGGACGGGGTCTGGTGTCAGTCATGGGGGGCCACCCAGGGGGCGTCGGCCAGCGCCGGCACCGGGCGGACCCGGGTGCGGCCGAGGGAGGCCTTGAGCTGCTGGAAGGGGGTGGGGGGCAGCTGCCGGCTGGCCCCCCGGGCGTAGTACCGCTCGATGTAGTACTGCCCGACGGTCATGATCGAGGTGAAGAACAGGTACCAGAGGCTGGCCACGAGCAGCAGGGGCACGATCTGGTAGGTCGTGTTGGCGATGTTCTGCGTCGCCTGGAACAGGTCGGTGCCGGCGATCACCGACACCAGGGACGTCGTCTTCAGCATCGAGATCGTCTCGTTGCCGGTCGGCGGGATGATCACCCGCATGGCCTGGGGGAGGACGATCCGACGCATGGTCAGGCCCTTGGTCATGCCGAGCGAGGCTGCCGCCTCGGTCTGCCCGTCGTCGACCGAGATGATGCCGGCCCGGACGATCTCGGACATGTAGGCACCTTCGTTGAGGCTCAGCCCGATGGCGCCGGCGATGAACGACGTCGCCAGGGTGGTGGAGGCGACGGTCAGGGGCGGGTTGATGCCGAGGTAGGTCAGGAACGGGACCCCGATGCCCAGCTGCGGGTAGAGGTAGCTGATGCCCAGGTACCAGAAGAACAGCTGGACCAGGATCGGGGTGCCGCGGAAGAACCAGATGTAGACCCACGCCGCCCCCGACATCAGCCGGTTGGGGGAGAGCCGCATGACGGCCAGGAGCACGCCGATCAGCACCCCCGCCACCATGGCGATGACCGTGAGCTCCAGGGTCACCACGATGCCGCGCAGCACCGGGGTGGCGAACAGGTAGTGGCCGACGACGGCCCACTGGAACCGGCCCTCCCGCACGCCGCCCCGCTGCACGTGGGAGAACACCAGGGTGTTCACCAGCATGGCGATCAGCACCAGGATGACGGCGCTGGCCACCCAGCGCCACGGATGGCGCACGGGGACGACCTTCAGGGTCGACGGGTCACCCTCGACCCGGTGGTCCGCCGCTGGCGGTCCCGGTTGGTCCGTCACGGCTCAGCCCGACGGTCCGAGGCGACGCTCAGCTGCTGGCGCCGTTGACCGTGGCCGTGGTGACGGCCCCTCCCTGCAGGCCCCACTTGTTCAGGATCTGGGTGTAGACGCCGTTGGAGATCAGCAGGTTGACCGCCGCCTGGACCGGCGACGTGAGTCCCTTGCTCTTCGGGAGGGCCAGACCGTAGGGGGCGACACCGATGGGGGCGCCGCTGTTCTGGAAGACGCCGTTCGACGTGGCCACGATGTAGGCCGCCACCGGCGAGTCGGCGAAGCCGGCGTCGGCCCGGCCGCTGGACACGGCCACGTTGGCCTCGGTCTGGGTGCCGAAGCTGAGCACGGTGACCTTCCCCTTGCCGGTGGCCGTGCACTTGGCGGCCTGGGTCTTGGCGTCGGCCTCCTCGGTCGTGCCGCTCTCCACGGCGACGGCCTTGCCACAGAGGGCCTGGAGCGAGGTGATCAGCGGGCTGCCCGTCTTGACGTAGAACGACTCACCGGCGCTGAAGTAGTCGACGAAGTCGACGACCTTCTCCCGGGCCTTGGTGTCGGTGAACGAGGAGGCGCCCATGTCGTACTTGCCGGCCACGAGGCCCGGGATGATGGTGTCGAAGGTGGCGTTGACCAGCTTGGCCTTGAGGCCCATGGTCTGGGCGATGGCGTTGGACAGGTCGGCGTCCATGCCGACGATGGTGGTCCCGTCCGAGGCCAGGAACTCGTTCGGCGGATAGGTGGCGTCGAGCGCCACGGTCAGGTTGCCGGTGGAGTGGATCGAGGCCGGCACGCTGGCGGCGATGGCCGAGTTGGCCGGCTGCGTCGGGATCACCGTGGTCGGGATCGGAGGGGTCGTCGACGTGGTGGTCGACGCCGGGGCCGTGGTCGTTGTCGTGGAGCTGCTCGAGCTGCTCGAGCAGGCGGCGGACAGGACCGCCACGGTGCCGAGGGCCACGGCCACGACGGCCTTCTTCATTCCACGGGACGAGGTGAGCACCGACGGACCTCCGGGGTCTAGTGATGGGTGGTGAGTGCGATCGAGCGACACAAGTGTGCCACTCCGGGCCCCCGAGCGTGAATTCTGCGCGAACACGATGCGACCCCGGTCACCGGTGGGGTGGCCGGGGTCGCATCGTGTCGGTCGTCCGCGACGGTCAGCCGGACGGCGCCGCCGCCGCCCGGGCCCCGCCGCCACGTTCGACCTCGCGGTAGTGCTCGCGCCAGATCAGTCGGTAGAGGCGGGTCCACCTGGGGATCGACCGCAGTCCCGGGATGAACGGCACCAGCGCCAGGAGGATGGTCAGCCCGATCATGATGGCGAAGACCTGGATGTCGCCGTTGGCGGACGTGTTGGCCGGAGGCACCTGGTACCAGAGGGTGTACAGCCACAGCCAGGCCTGGCCCGGCCACTGGCCCGTCTCGTTCATCATCCCCCACTGGTCGCCGGCCAAGTGGTCCTTCGTGGCCAGGCTGGCCAGGTACTGGCCGTCGGCGATGAAGAGGAGCGGCTTGGTGTAGTCGGTCCCGTAGAACTGCCGGGAGGCGAGCAGGGCCCCGTCGAGGGCACCGCTGCGGGCCATCGACGTCTCCTCGGCGATCAACGTGGCCACCGGTCCGTAGTCGCCCTTGGGCACTACGAGCTTGCCGTTCGTGAAGGTGGCGTTGGCCACCGCCTTCTCGTAGGCCGCCGTCCACGCCTGCTGCTGTGTGGCCGTCGCCGACTGGTACTCGCTGAGGGCCGCCTGGACCTGGGGGTTGTCCGGGAGGGTCGACAGCGGACCGAGCACGAAGTCCTGCGCCGTGTCGATCGGATGGTGCACGCCGAGCCACTTGCCCGGGGAGATGGGCCCGATCGACTGGGCGGTGCCGTTCAGGTTGTAGGGGGGGCCGTAGGTCGCCGTACCGCTCGTCCCGTCGAGCTCGGTGGCCGCCGTCTGGGCGAAGTCGACCGCGTCGGCCGTCGACCAGGAACGGACGGTCACCGGCTTGTCGTCGGGCGAGCCGAACAGCACGGCCAGCCCGGTGACCAGGATGATCACGACGATGAGGGCGACCAGGAACTCCTTGGCCAGGTCGTAGGGCTCGTAGCGGCCCTTCCAGGCGACGGCGTCCCGGTCCTGGACGAACTTCCTGGGCTTCTTGTGGGTGTCGGCGCTCATGCCTGCACCTCCGCTGCGGTCGTGGCCGCCGGCTCGCCGCCGGGGGTCTCGTTCTTGGCCGCGAAGGGTGTGACCACGCCCCGCAGTCGGACCATCAGGACGTGGAGTCCGACCAGGGCCACCACGCACAGGGGGAGGAGCACGATGTGCCACATGATCATCTGGCCGAAGTTGGTCACGTTGAAGATGGCACCCGCACCGGTGGAGTTGATGCCGTCCTTGGCCTGGGTGCTGATCCACTGGGAGTCGAAGTTCTGCTGGGACAGGTAGCCGGTGAAGGCCGCCCCCACCGAGACGAGGAAGACGACCACGCCCGAGATCCAGGTCGCCTTGCGCTTCCCCCGCCAGGCGGCCATGAAGAACTTGCCCCACAGGTGGACGACCATGG
>PMFY01000407.1:0-246 GCA_003157945.1 Acidimicrobiaceae bacterium
GTCCGGCATGGGTGCCTCCAGGGATTGGTGCGTCGAAGGGCCGGAGGAGCGGGAGGGCGGGGGCCGCCGGCGTTCACACCGTGCGATCAGGGCGCCCGGCCCGGAGCGCAGGTGGCGGGACCGTTGCTCGACGGACCGAGCACCACCAGCGTAGGGGGACCTGGGCGGCCGCCGACCGGCGTGACCGTGGTCGTCGACGCCACCGGAGTCCGTCGCCGGGTCGACCGCCCGACCGCCCGGCCGCCC
>PMFY01000407.1:325-5546 GCA_003157945.1 Acidimicrobiaceae bacterium
CGGTCGTCTACTGCGAGGCCAACTTCGGCCTGGCCGACGGCAAGACGGCCAACGGGCTGGTCCGCCACTCCGAGCGCTACGAGATCCTGTCGGTCATCGACAGCTCGCAGGCGGGGGGTGACTCGGGAGAGCTCCTCGGGGACGGGCCGAACGGCATCCCCGTGGTGACCGACCTGGCCGCCGCCNNGAGCGCGCGGTCCTGCTCGACGCAATGACCCAGGGCATCAGCATCGTCAACGGCCTCCACGAGTTCCTGAACGAGGATCCGGAGTTCGCCGCGGCGGCACTCGCCAACGGCGTGACCATCCTCGACGTGCGCCGGCCCCGCGCCAAGAAGGACCTCCGCATGTTCAGTGGCCGGATCGAGGAGGTCACGTGCCCCCGGATCGCCGTACTCGGCACCGACGGCGCCATCGGGAAGCGCACCACGGCCACGATCCTGACCCAGGCGCTCAATCAGCGGGGTATCTCGGCGGTGCTGGTCGGCACGGGACAGACCGGCATCATCCAGGGTGCCCGGTACGGTGTGGCGCTCGACGCCGTCCCCTGCCAGTTCTGCTCGGGGGAGATGGAGGCGGCGGTCGTCGAGGCGTTCGAGGGGGAGCACCCGGACGTCATCGTGATCGAGGGGCAGGGTGCCCTCAGTCACCCGGCCTACCTGAGCTCGACCTTCATCCTCCGGGGGAGTCGGCCGGACGCCGTCATCCTCCAGCACGCGCCGGCGCGGCGGAAGCTCGGTGACTTCGCCGACGTGCCGACCCCGGACCCGAAGAGTGAGATCAATCTGATCGAGACCTTCGCCGACACCCGCGTCATCGGCCTCACCATCAACCACGAGAACATGAGTGACGCCGAGGTCACCGCGGCCATCATCCGGTACGAGCTCGAGCTCGGCATCCCGGCGACCGATGCGCTCACCCGGTCCACGGACCGGCTGGTCGAGATGGTCGTGCACGCGTTTCCCGAGCTCGGACAGGAGCCGGTCGCCCGGGCGTCGTGACCGCGCCGAGGCTGGAGTTCCGCCTCGACCGCATCGGCTACAACGCCCGAGCCCTGGTCGATCGGCTGGGCCTCATCGGCATCCGGGTCTGCGGGGTGACGAAGGCGACGCTCGGCTCGCCGGAGGTCGCACGCGAGCTCCTCGCCGCCGGCGTGGAGTCGTTGGGCGAGTCGCGTGTGGAGAATGTCGAGTGCCTCCGGCAGGCCGGGATCTCCGCGCCGATCATGCTGATCCGGTCGCCCATGATCAGTCAGGTCGATCGCGTGGTGGCGGGCACCGAGCTCAGCCTCAACAGCGAACTGACCGTCATCGCACGGCTGGCGGAGTCGGCGCGTCGGCAACGGAGGCCCCACGGCATCGTCCTCATGGTCGAGCTCGGCGACCGGCGCGAGGGCATCATGCCGGTCGACCTCCTGGAGACCGTCCAGCAGGTGCTGCGGCTCCCCGGCGTCGTGTTCCGGGGCATCGGCACCAATCTGGCCTGTCAGAACGGCGTCATCCCGGGCGTCCCGAACATGGCGGAGCTCTCGGACCTGGCGACGTCGGTCGAGTCGACGTTCGGGCTCGAGCTCGACATCGTGTCCGGCGGCAACTCGGCGAACCTTCCGTGGGCGCTCGAGCCGGGGGTCGACGTCGGGCGCGTCGACCACCTCCGCCTCGGCGAGTCGGTGCTGCTCGGACGGGAGCCGGTCGGCAGCACCGTGATCGAGGGCCTGCACGCCGACGCGGTCGCCGTCGTCGGTGAGGTGATCGAGTCGAAGGCCAAGCCCTCCGGGGCGTGGGGGGCGCGGGGACGGACCGCATTCGGCCACGTCGTCGACCTCCGGCCCGATGTGGCCGGCGGGAGTCGGGTGATCGTCGCGCTCGGGCGCCAGGACGTCGACACCGGCGGCATCGTCGCCCCGGACGGCTTCGACCTGCTGGGGGCCAGCAGCGACCACCTCGTCCTGTCCTGCACGGGTGACGTGCCGCGTCCCGGGGCGGAACTCCGGTTCGGGGTCGACTACAGCGCCCTGATGCGGGCGGCCGCCTCACCGTTCGTCAGTCGGAGGTACGTGGGGCGGAGTACGGCCGGCACGGTGGTCGCCCGACGGTAGGAGCCACCCGGGGAGCCGGTGCGGTGCGCCGGTCAGACGCGCGGCGTGCCACCACGTGCGCCCGGCGCCGGGTACCGCTCCACGCATCGGCCGAACCGGCCGATCCACTCGCGGGCCCTCTCGACCACCTCGGGCGGGTGCACCACCTCGAACTCCGCGTCCACCGAGCCG
Source organism: Acidimicrobiaceae bacterium (assembly GCA_003157945.1). The sequence continues at coordinate 2,594 of PMFY01000407.1, forward strand.
AGGGTCAGCAACACCCAGTCCGGCGAGTCGGCGGTCATGCGCAGCCGGCACCGGCTGTCGTCGACGGCCTCCACCGTGGCCCACCGTCCGATGCGGGACCGGACCACGAATGCCTCGGCATGGACCACCGCCTCCACGTCGAGCCTGGCGGGAAGCGAGTCCAGGCCGGCCCGGACGAACTCGGCGGCGTCGTCGGCCGGCAACTCGCGGGGGAGGAAGACCGCACCCGTGGTGCGAGGTCCCGACAGCCGGTCCAGCCGGAAGCTCCGCCAGTCGGATCGGAGCATGTCCCAGGCCACCAGGTACCAGCGCCGACCGAGCAACACGAGTCGGTGGGGCTCGACGCGGCGTTCGCTCCGCGTGCCGTCGCGTGCGGTGTACCCGAACTCCAGGCGGACCGTGTCCCGGCAGGCCTGGGCGATGGCGGTGAGCTCGTCGGGGTCGACACGCGTGTCCGGGCCGCTCCACGGCGCGGCCACGGTCATGGTCGCCAGAGTGTCGATGCGACGGCGCAGGCGTGCGGGCATCACCTGCACGACCTTGGCGAGCGCGCGCACCGAGGACTCCTCGATCCCGGCGACACCCCCGCCCTGGATGGCGGACTGCAGGCCCACGCCGAGGGCCACCGCCTCCTCGTCGTCGAGGACGAGTGGCGGCAGCACCGCCCCGACGGCCAGCTGGTACCCACCGGCGACGCCCCGCTGCGCCTCGACCGGATACCCGAGGGCGCGCAGGCGGTCGACGTCACGGCGCAACGTCCGTGCCGACACCCCGAGGCGCCCGGCGAGCTCGGTTCCCGGCCAGTAGCGACGCGTCTGCAGGAGAGCGAGTAGCCGCAGTGTCCGCGAGCTCGTGTTGGCCATTCCTCAAGTATCCCCCTATTGAGGTCAATAACTGACCGTTAAGGGTCCTACGGTGAGCCGGACAACGACAGGAACGGAGACCACCATGCAGACGGAGCTCACGAATACGGACACCCGGGAGCGGGCCGACCTCCTGGAGACCCTGGTGAAGCACCGGGGGCTCCTCCGCCAGACGGTCCGTGGGCTGACCGACGAACAGGCCGGCCTGCGCCCGACGGCCAGCCGACTCTGCCTGGGGGGCATCCTGCGGCACGTCGCGCGCACGGAGGCGGGCTGGGTCGACTTCATCCTCGAAGGTCCGACCGCCATCGGACCGGCCGACGAGGCGGCCTATGCGGCGCACCTGGCCAGTTTCGAGATGGGCGGCGCCGGAGTGGCCGCACTGCTGTCCGCCTACGAGGACACGGCCCGACGCACCGAGGAGGTGGTGGCCTCACTGCCGACGCTCGATGCGTCCCACCCCCTACCCGAGGCGCCGTGGTTCGAGCCCGGCGCCCGCTGGTCCGCCCGCCGCGTGCTGCTGCACCTCATCGCCGAGACGGCCCAGCACGCCGGGCATGCCGACATCATCCGCGAGACCATCGACGGATCGAAGACCATGGGGTGAGCCCACCCGCGTGGGACGTTGCTCCGGCCGCGGTGGGCCGGAGCGGCGTGGACGGGCCATCCGTCGATCGGCGAAGGCCCACTGGTACCGTGAACGCGGCAACCCCCATTGACATTCGATCCGGCGAGGTGATGTGCGATGTCAGGTAGGAGGCGGCGTTCCGAGGGGTGGGTCCGGGCGGCGGTCACCGGGGCGGTGGTGACCGCGGCGCTCGTGGCCTGGAGTCCCACGGTGGGTGCGGAGCCGGGACCGGGGTCGGTCACGGTGACGGTCGGGGCTTCGGCCGATCCGTCGCAGTTCGGCCTCGACGTGACCTACACCGCGGTCGTGGTCACGTCCGACGGTGGGAACCTCGCCCCGTTCGACACGATCTGGTTCGAGGACGACGGGGGGAACATCAACGGCTGCAGCGCGCAGTCGCTGACGCCCACCGTGACACCCGGCACCTTCACCGCGACCTGTGACCAGTCGGGCAGCGACCTCTCCGTCGGAACCCATGCGATCTCGGCGGTGTTCGGCGGCGACGGCACCTACGGACCGGCGAACGGATCGATGAGCGAGGAGATCGACCCCGGGGCCACCACCACCATGATCGACTTCCCGGCCCCCGGGGCGTCCCTGCCCTACGGCGACGAGAACCAGAACTCGTTCAACGTGACGGTCGCCGCGGCGTCCGGCGTCGACCAGGACCCATCCGGCAACGTCACCTTCTACTCGGGCGTGCCGGACCCCAGTACCTACCTCTGCTCGACGGGGCTCGGTGGTTCCGGCAACGGGCAGTCGAACGGGAGCTGCTACCTCAACTCCGCCCCGATGGATGCCGGGACGTATCAGCTGACCGCCGTGTACTCCGGTGACGGCAACTTCGCCGGCTCGACGGCCACCCAGGCGCTGACCATCGACCAGGACCAGTTGCGCGAGCTGCTTGGCGAGGCCGATCTGCGCGAGTTGCTTGACGCCGATGCGATTGCAGAGGTGGAAGAAATTGCGCAGTGCCTGGCAGAGAGTTATCGCGCGCGGTCGGCGGATGGAATTCACGATTTGTGTTTGCGGCTGGGAGATCTTTCGCGAGATGAGTTGGCTCGGCGTGTGACTTCGAGTGAATTGTTGCCTCATGTGGACCGGCTGATTCGCTCGCGGCGATTGCTGGAGCTGCGCATTGCCGGCGAGAAGCGGCTGATTGCGGCTGAAGATGCAGCGCGGTATCGCGATGGATTGGGGATTCCGTTGCCGCCGGGGCTGGCCGCGGCGCTGCTGGAGCCTGTGGCGCAGCCGGTGCTGGAGCTGGTGCGGCGGTTTGCGCGCACGCATGGGCCGTTTACGCTGCGCGAGGCCGCGGACCGTTTTGCCCTGGATTCCGATTCGGTGGAGACTGCGCTGCGCCATCTTGCTCATGAGGGCCGCGTGCTCGAGGGTGGTTTCCGTCCCGGCGGCCTCCACCGCGAGTGGTGCGACGCCGAAATCCTGCGCCAGATTCGCCGCA
>PMFY01000329.1:0-247 GCA_003157945.1 Acidimicrobiaceae bacterium
TGCCCATGGCCATGCAGGGCCTCGCCGTGGTCCCGCTCTTCGCCGGCTTCGACCTGGCCCGCCAGACGGGGCGGATCTTCACCTACGACGTGACCGGCGGCCACTACGAGGAGACCGAGTACAACGCCACCGGCTCCGGCGGGCGCGACGCCCGCACGACCATCAAGCTCGGTTACCGCGACAGCCTGGAGCGGGACGTGGCGGTCGAACTGGCCATCCAGTCGCTGTACGAGGCGGCCGACGAGGA
>PMFY01000329.1:276-2564 GCA_003157945.1 Acidimicrobiaceae bacterium
ATGAAGGACCGGGCCGAGTACGCCCAGAAGGGGATCGCCCGGGGTCGCTCGCTGGTCGCCACCACGTACGACCAGGGCATCGTGATCGTGGCCGACAACCCGTCGCGGTCGCTGCACAAGATCAGCGAGATCTACGACCGGATCGCCTTCGCCGGGGTCGGCAAGTACAACGAGTTCGACCAGCTGCGGGTGTCCGGCATCCGCCACGCCGACACCAAGGGCTACGCCTACAGCCGGGAGGACGTGGAGGCCCGGTCGCTGGCCAACCTCTACGCGCAGTACCTCGGGCAGGTCTTCACCCACGAGATGAAGCCGCTCGAGGTCGAGATCCTGGTGGCCGAGCTGGGCAACGGCTTGCGGCCGCCGCAGCTGTACCACATCGCCTACGAGGGNNATCACCGACGAGGACCGGTTCGCCGTCCTCGGGGGCGAGACGGGCACCATCCAGGTCCGCCTGGAGGAGGCCTGGACGCCCACCTGGACCCTGGCCGAGGCCCTGCGGGCCGCGGTGGCGGCCCTGGCCGGCCCGGACCGGACGCTCGGAGCGGACGAACTGGAGGTGGCGGTGCTGGCCGAGGGCAACGGCCGTCGGGCGTTCCGCCGCCTCGTCGACGAGGAGCTCGTCGCCCTCCTGGCCTGAGACCCCCGGCACCGGCCCGGGTGAACGGCGTGTGACGTCACCACCGATGGCGCGTCGTCCGCGCAGCTGCACGGTACCGTGCAGGTAATGGACAAGCGCATCTACGGCTTGGAGAACGAGTACGGGGTCACCTGCACCCTGCGCGGGCAGCGGCGGCTCAGCCCGGACGAGGTCGCCCGCTACCTGTTCCGCCGCGTGGTGAGCTGGGGCCGGTCCTCCAACGTGTTCCTGGAGAACGGGGCCCGCCTCTACCTCGACGTCGGCAGCCACCCCGAGTACGCCACGCCGGAGTGCGACGACATCGCCGAGCTGGTGGCCCACGACAAGGCGGGGGAGTGGATCCTGTCGTCACTCGTCGAGGGCGCCGAGGCCCGCATGCGCGAGGAGGGCATCCGGGGCGACATCTACCTNNACACCGACTCGGCGGGCAACTCCTACGGCTGCCATGAGAACTACCTCACCAGCCGACGCGACGACTTCACGCACTACACCGAGGTGCTGATCCCGTTCCTGGTGAGTCGGCAGGCCTACGCCGGTGCCGGCAAGGTCCTCCAGACGGCACGGGGCGCGGTGTTCTGCCTGAGTCAGCGGGCCGAGCACATCTGGGAGGGNNGGAGCCGGCCGATCATCAACACGCGCGACGAGCCCCACGCCGACGCCGAGAAGTACCGGCGCCTGCACGTCATCGTGGGCGACTCCAACATGAGCGAGTACGCCACCTTCCTGAAGATCGGCGCCACGTCGATCGTGCTGCGGATGCTCGAGGACCCGTCGACGGTCCTGCGCGACCTGACCCTGGAGAACCCGATCCGGGCGATCCGTGAGATCAGCCACGACATCACCTGCCGGCGGCCGGTGCGCCTGGCCAACGGCCGGGAGATGAGCGCGCTCGACATCCAGGGCGAGTACCTCCAGCGGGCCCTCAAGTTCCGGGACCGGCACGGGCTCTCGGTCCAGGAGGACCGGGCCCTGGGCATGTGGGAGCACTGCCTGAAGGGTCTGGAGGCCGATCCGCTGTCGCTCCACCGGGAGTGCGACTGGGTGGCCAAGTACCGGCTCATCGAGGGCTACCGGGAGCGCCACTCACTTCCCCTGCACAGCCCGACCGTGTCGCTGCTCGACCTCCAGTACCACGACGTCGACCGCAACCGCGGCCTCTACTACCGGCTGCAGCGCCACGACCAGGTCGACCGGGTCTGCCGCGACGCGGACATCGCCGAGGCCATGACCACCCCGCCGCAGACCACCCGGGCCCGCCTGCGGGGCGAGTTCGTCAAGCGGGCCAAGGAGAAGCGCCGTGACTTCACCGTGGACTGGGTCCACCTGAAGCTGAACGACCAGGCCCAGCGCACCGTCCTCCTGAAGGATCCCTTCCGGTCCCGCGACGACCGGGTCGAGAAGCTGATCGCCGGACTGTGAACGGCGCCGTGGCCCGCCGCTGCGGGTCCACCCCGCTGGGCTAGCGTCGGGTCACTGTGCCCAGCGACGCCACCGACCACCCGAACGCACCCGATGCACCCCCGGCGGACGCGTCCGCCGGCGCGACGACCGTGGTGGCCCACGCCGCGGTCGACGGTGGGGATCCGGTCGGCACCCTGGACGAGAGCCGCGGCAAGGGCAGTGGCTACCGCTGGGTGATCGAGTGGGC
>PMFY01000384.1 GCA_003157945.1 Acidimicrobiaceae bacterium
AACCTGTCGGTCAACTCCAACAGCTCGGTCCGGGTGCAGACCAGCTTCGGGGGTATGAAGCAGTCGGGGTTCGGGCGCGAGCTCGGCCTCGAGGCCCTGGCCTCCTACAGCGAGGTCAAGAACGTCTTCGTGTCGACGGTCGATTGAGGCCCGTGTCCTCCGGCGCCGACAGTGGAACGTCGACCTCCGGGTCGCCGGTGGCCGTGGTCACCGGCGCGTCCCGGGGGATCGGGGCCGGTCTCGGGGCCTACTTCGCCTCACGGGGCCTCCGACTGGGCCTCTGTGCCCGCTCGGTGCCGGTCGCACCTCCCGGCGCGGACGTGGTGTCGGCGGCGGTCGACGTGGGCGACGCCGGCGCGGTGCACCGGTTCGCCGACGACGTCGTCGACCGGTTCGGCCGGATCGACCTGTGGGTCAACAACGCCGGGGTGCTCGAGCCGGTCGGGCCCCTGGCCGACGCCGACAGCGCGGCACTCGAACGCCACGTGGCCACCAATGTGCTCGGCGTGATGTACGGCACCGCGGCCTTCGCCCGGCACGTGCGCGCCCGGGTGGGGGAGGGGGCACTGGTCAACATCACCTCCGGCGCGGCGGCGACGCCCTACCGCGGCTGGGCCGCCTACTGCGCCTCCAAGGCGGCGGTCGACATGGTGACCGAGGTGGTGGGCCTGGAGGAGGCGGGCACCGGGCTGCTCGCCTACGCGGTGTCGCCGGGCGTCGTGGACACCGACATGCAGGCCCTGACGCGGGCGACCCCGGCGGACGTCTTCCCCGACGTCGGCCGGTTCCTCCGGCTCCACGAGGAGGGCGCGTTCCTCACCCCGGACTGGATCGGGGCGTGCATCCTCGAGCGGTGCGTCGACCCGGCCACCCGGTGGCGACCGGTGGCCGGCCAGGGATCGGTGCGCTTCCGGGTCCCCGACGGGCCACCGGCCGGTCAATCCGGTTCGTCGGTGTAGGCGCCGGCGGCGAGGTCCTCGAGCAGTCCGGGTCCCGTCGGCTCCCAGTCGAAGGCCCGGCGGGTGACCGCACTCGACGCCCGGGTGTCGAGGGCCACGATCGGGGCCAGCCACAAGAAGTGGTCCGCCGCCTCGGCCGCGGGCACGGCGCGGGTCGGCAGGCCGAGGCGGCGCCCGATCTCGTCGGCCACCTCGCCCAGCGGGACGCCCTCCTCGGCGGCGCCGTGCAGGGTGGTGCCGGCCGGGGCCGACTCCGCGGCCAGCCGGAAGAGGCGGGCGGCGTCGTCGCGGTGGACGGCGGGCCACCGCACCGAGCCGTCACCCAGGTAGCCGGCCACGCCGTGGGCCCGGGCCAGTCCGACCAGGCTGGCCACGAAGCCGGTGTCACCCCGGCCGTGGACCGTCGGGGGGAGGCGGAGCACGGACGACCGCACGCCGCGCCCGGCCAGCTGCAGGGTGAACTCGGCCGTGGCCTGGCGGGCCGACGGGCCGTCGCCGTGGATGCCGGCGTCGACCGGTCCGTGGCCGTCGGCCTCGGTGGCCATGCCACCCGGGGCGAGACCGAGCAGACCCGAGGCGATGACCAGGGGCTTGCCGGTCCCGGCCAGCGCGTCGCCGAAGGCCTCGACGGCGCGCCGGTCGGCGTCCGCGGCACCGGCGAAGTCGCCGCTGAACGCCAGGTCGTGCTTGAAGGCGAGGTGGACCACACCGTCGGACGAGCCCGCGGTGTCGGCCAGCACGTCGAGGTCGTCGAGCGTGCCCCGCACGACGGACACCCCCGCCGTCTCGAGCGTGGCGGCCGACTCGTCGGACCGGGCCAGGCCGACGACGTCGTGCCCCGCGCCGAGCAGTTGGGGGACGACGGCCGAGCCGATCCATCCGGATGCACCGGTGACGAAGACACGCATGGGGGACCTCCTGGGGTCGGGGGCACGGACGACGGACGCCGGATGCCGATGTCAGTAACTGTCATCACCGTAGCAGGGATGTCAGTAACTGTCATCACCGGCCGCTACCATGCGGCCATGGCGCGATGGGAACCGGACAGCAGGGGCCGGCTCGAGCAGGCGGCGTTCGACCTCTACCGCGACCGCGGCTTCGACCGCACGACCGTCGCCGAGATCGCCGAGCGGGCGGGCGTGACCGAGCGGACCTTCTTCCGGCACTTCACCGACAAGCGCGAGATCCTGTTCTCCGGGGCGGCCCTCCTGCAGGCGCTCCTGGTGGACGCCGTCGCCGGTGCGCCGGAGGGGGCGTCGCCGTTCGAGGCCGTGCGCGCCTCACTCGAGGCGGCGGGGGCCTTCTTCGAGGACCGCCGCGAGTTCAGCCGGCAGCGTCAGGCCATCATCCTGGGCAGCGAGGAACTCCGTGAACGCGAGCTGATCAAGCTGGCGACCCTGGCGGCCGCCCTGGCCGACGCGCTGCGCCGGCGGGGCGTGGCCGACCCGGAGGCGGCCCTCACCGGTGAGGTGGCCATCGCCGTCTTCCGGGTCGCCTTCGAGGGGTGGGTCGGCGACGACGATCCCCGGTCCCTCACCAGTCGCATCCGGGCGTCGTTCGACGCCCTGCAGACGGTGGCCGCCCGCACCTGAGCGGCGCGCTGCCCCGGGGGTCAGCGGACCCGGCGGATGCGGGTGTCGGCGCGGTGCGCCCCCGGGTCGCCGGCGGTCTCCTCGAGGAACCGCGCGACACGGGCGATCAGCAGCAGCCGGTCGGGGATCGGGCCCGAGCCGGGGGACGCCGTGCCCCCGCTGTCAGGTGATGCGCTGCCCCTCGACGTGCTGCGGAGGGCGGGCGTCCCCGGCTCGGAATCTTGGACGAGGCGCAGCCGGGTGGTGGCCGACGTCCCGTCCGGCGTGAACCCCTCGGAGGCGGGGTGCCAGGCGGGGACGTCACGCGAGGTGGTGGCGGAGTCCGCCGTACCGGCCACGAGGGTGAGGGTGGGTCCGGCGGTGCGCCGGCGACCCCGTTCGATCGGGCTGGTGCGGAACGTGCTCCGTTGCATGTCCTCCATGGTGCAAGTCGCCCCTAAGGGGAACCCAAGGAGGCGGTAGGAGAACGCGAAGAAGATCCGAAGAAGAACGTGAGAACGCGCCGCGCCCGGCCGTGGGAGCGCGCCGGTGGGCGCCCGTCCGGCCGGTGGTCCGGGTAACGTCACCCCCATGTCCGACCGTTCCCGCAAGATCGCCAAGCCGGCCGCCGCCTTCGGGGTGCTCGCCACCATGGCCAGCATCTGGTGGTTCGCCCTGCGTCCCCGGCGCAAGGTCAAGCTCGACAAGTAGCACGGGCCCGGCGCCCGCGGCGCCCGCGGCGCCCCCGGCGGCTCCCGTCGACCGGACGTCGACCCCCCCGGTGGGGACCGCCCCACCGGTAGCCTCACCCCGTGGCCCTGGCATCGCTCCGCCCGCTCCGCTCGCGGAACTTCGCCCTCATCTGGTCGGCGGCCCTGGTGTCCAACCTGGGCTCGTGGATGCAGACGGTGGCGCTCGGAGTGCTCGTCTTCACCCGCACGGACAAGCCGGCCTGGGCCGGCCTGGCCGCGGGTGCGGCCTTCGTGCCGATCGGGCTGCTCGCACCGGTCGGCGGCGCCCTGGCCGACCGACTCGACCGTCGCAAGTGGCTGATCCTCACCACCCTGGCCGAGACGGTGTTCGCCGCCACCCTGGCCGTCCTGGCCGGCCTCCACCACGATCCGCCCTGGGCCCTCGTCGTCCTGTCGTTCCTCGGCGGCGCGTGCGGGGCGATCGGGTTTCCGGCCTACCAGGCCATGGTGCCGGACCTCGTGCCGACCGAGGACCTGCTCGGCGCGGTGTCGCTCTCGTCGGCCCAGTACAACCTCGGCCGGGTGATCGGTCCGGCGCTGGCCGGCCTGGTCCTGCTGAGCAACAACTACGCGTTCGTCTTCGGCATCAACGCCCTGTCGTTCGGCGCCGTCGTGGTGGCGCTGCTGCTCGTCCACCTGCCGAAGCCGCTGCCCGTCACCGGCTCGGTGAGGATGTTCCGTCGCATCGTCGAGGGGGCGCAGGCGGCCCGGGCCGAACCGGGCTGCCGGTCGGCGATCGGGTGGATCGCCGTGGTCGCCCTGCTGGCGTCCCCCTTCATCGCGCTGGTGCCGGCCATGGCGAAGCAGTACGAGCACTCGGTCGGCATCGGCCTGCCGCTCATCACGGCGCTGCTGGTCACCGCGCAGGGCATCGGTGCCGTGGCCGGCGCCCTGGCGCTGCCCGGTCTGGCCATCCGGTTCGGCCGCCTCGCCATGCTCCGCACCGCACTGTTCACCGTGCCCCTGCTGCTGTGCGCCTATGCGCTCGCCCCGTCGCTGCCCCTGGCCCTGGCGGCGTTCGTGGCCGTGGGCGCCGGCTACATCTTCGTGCTCTCGGGACTCAACACCGTGGTGCAGCTGCGGGCGCCGGCCGCCGCCCGGGGCCGGATCCTCAGCATCTACATGATGGCNNCTGGGACTCCTCTACCCGGTGGGGGCCCTGGTGCAGGGCCTGCTGGCCGACACCCACGGGATCCGGGCGGTGACGGTGGCCGGCGCGCTGGCGCTGTTGGCCGTGTGCGTGCTCGTAGCCGTCCTGCGGCCCACCGCCTTCACCCACCTGGCCGACCCGGCACCGCCGGGCGACGTAGGTGCGCCGGGCATGTCCGATGCCCCCGGTCCGGCACCGACGGGCGGCACGGCATGACGGGCCGGCCATGACGGACGGACCGGCATGACCGACGACACGGGCGTCGAGGTGCTGACGGCCGGCGCCGCCGAGGAGGCCCAGGCCCGGGCCGCCGGGGCCCTGCTGGCCGCCGGGTGCACCGAGGGTGACCGCGTGGCGTTCTGCCTCCCCTCGTCGGCCGCCCTGCTGTGCGCGGTGCTCGGCGCCCTGCGGGTGGGCGTGGTGCCCGTCCTCCTGAACGCCACGCTGACGCCGGACGAGCGGGACGTCCTCGTCGACGACGCCGAACCGGCCCTGGTGGTGACCGACGGTGACGGCCTGTCCCGACTCGGTGCCGGGACCCCGGCGGCGCTCGCCCCCCACCCCCGGGCCCGCCCCATGCACTACACCTCGGGCACGACCGGCCGGGCCAAGGGGGTCTGGTCGGGTCTGTGGGACGCGCCGACCGCCGCCGCCGCCCTGGCCGACGAGGCCGACCAGTGGGCCTTCGGCCCCGACGACGTCCATCTGGTCTGCTCGCCGATGTACCACTCGGTGTCGGTGCGGTTCGCCGGTGGCACCCTCCTGGCCGGGGGCACGTGCGTCATCCTGGGCCACTTCGAGGCCACCCGGGCGGCGGCCGCCCTCGAGGGTGCCTTCGGCCCCGTGCCCACCACCACCTTCACCGCCCCCTCCGCACTCACCCGGCTGCTGTCCGTGCCCGGCACCGTGCCGGAGCGGTTCCGGGCGCTCCGGTTACTGGTCCACGCCGGCTCACCGTGTCCACCGGCGCTCAAACGGGCCGCCCTCGAGGTGGTCGGTGCCGAGGTGCTGTGGGAGTTCTACGGCTCGACCGAGGGACAGTTCACGGTGTGTCCGACCACCGAGTGGCTCGAGCGGCCGGGCACCGTCGGTCGGGCCCGCCCGGGGAGGGAGCTGTCGGTGGACGCCGACGGCACGGTCTGGTGCCGTCCCCCGGCCTTCGCCCGCTTCGCCTACTGGCGCGACGAGGCGAAGACCGCAGCCGCCTGGCGCGACGGTGCGTTCACCGTCGGGGACCTCGGACGGCTCGACGACGACGGCTACCTGTTCCTCGACGGGCGCCGCGACGACCTGGTGATCACGGGCGGCGTGAACGTCTACCCGGCCGAGGTCGAGGCGGCGCTGGCGGACGTGCCCGGCGTCGTCGACGTCGCCGTGTTCGGGGTGGCCGACGGGCAGTGGGGCCAGCGGGTGTGCGCCGCGGTGGTGACCGCGCCCGGCACCGCACCGGACGAGGTGGTCGCCGACCTCGTGCGCCACGCCGCCGACCACCTGGCCGGCTACAAGCGCCCCAAGCAGTACGAGGTGGTCGACGCGCTGCCCCGGACGACCACCGGCAAGGTCCAACGGCTCCGGCTGCCGGAGCTGCTCGGACTGGAGTGAGCAGTCGGACGACCCGGCCCGGTCGGGTCGGGGCCCGGTCGGGACCGGGTCGGGCGCCACCGGGCATCGGCGATACTGGATCCCATGCACGCCGTCGACCCCGGTCCCCCCATCGCCACCGTCAACCCCGCGACCGGTGAGCTGCTGGAGACCTTCGAGCCCCTCGACGCCGACGCCCTCGAGGCGCGCCTGGCCGTGGCCGCCGCCGGGGCGGAGGTGTGGGCGGCCTCCACCTTCGAGGAGCGGTCCCGGCTCCTGGTGACCGCCGCGGAGCTACTCGAGGGGGAGGTGCCCGACATCGCCCAGACGGTCACCACGGAGATGGGCAAGCCCTTCGCCCAGGCCAAGGGCGAGGTGGCCAAGTGCGCCTTCGGCTTCCGCTGGTTCGCCGAGCACGCCGAGGCGATGCTCGCCGACCAGGAGGTGCTGGTCGACGGGTCTCTGGGCCTGGTGGCCTACCAGCCCCTCGGTGTGATCCTGGCCGTGATGCCGTGGAACTTCCCGATGTGGCAGGTGGCCCGTTTCATCGGGCCGGCCGTCATGGCGGGCAACGTCGGTCTGCTGAAGCACGCGCCGAGCGTGCCCCGCACCGCACTGCTCCTCGAGGACCTGTTCCGGCGGGCCGGCGCACCCGACGGGGTACTGCAGACCCTTCTCATCGGCACCGACCAGGTGCCGGGCGTCATCGCCGACCGCCGGGTGGCGGCGGTGACCCTGACCGGCAGCGTGGGTGCCGGACGCGCCGTCGCCGCCCAGGCCGGTGCGGTCGGCAAGAAGGTCGTGCTGGAGCTCGGCGGCAGCGACCCGTTCATCGTCCTGCCCTCGGCCGACCTCGACCGGGCGGTCCCGGTGGCCGTGCAGGCGCGTGTGCAGAACGCGGGGCAGTCGTGCATCGCCGGCAAGCGCTTCATCGTCCACCGGGACGTCGCCGAGGAATTCACCGGGCGGTTCGTGGAGGCCATGGCCGCCCTGTCCGTCGGCGACCCGTTCGACCCGGCGACCGAGGTGGGTCCCCTGATCAACGCCGCCGCGGTGGACGGCATCGAGCAACAGGTGGAGGACGCCCGCGCCAAGGGTGCGACCATCCTCTGCGGTGGTGGGCGGGTGGTCGGTCCCGGCGGCCCCGAGCACCCGGGTGCCTTCTACGCCCCGACGGTCATCACCGACATCGCCCGCGGCATGCGGGTGGCCACCGAGG
>PMFY01000198.1 GCA_003157945.1 Acidimicrobiaceae bacterium
TGGTGATGACCTCGAGGAGGAACGTGCTGACGTTGAAGTCCTTCTTGATGCCGTCGAGCGCCCCGGAGATGACGCCCTGGTCGTACCCGAAGAGGACGCCGGCCAGCATGATCACGATGCCGACGGCCACCAGGGTCCTCGTCATCGGGTGGCGCCGGGGGTCCCCGGGCGGGGCGGCCGCGGGCGGGGTGGACGCGAGCGGGGTNNCGAGCGGGGTGGACGCGAGCGGTCCGTCGCCGGGCGGGGTGGACGCCGGGGTCGGTACGGGGACGTCGGTGGCCATGGCCTGACGGTAGCGGTAGGGGGCGCGAAAACCCTGGATCTCGACGGTCGGGGCGGGCCGACTCAGGATCCCCCGGTGACGACGTAACCTGCAGGGGTGCTGAATCTCAGCGGATCACAGCTGGTCGTCGTCCTGGTCGTCACCCTTGCCCTGGCCTACCTGGGCTACTCCCTCGCGGAGGCGGACCGTCGCAACCTCGGACGCAGCCCCTGGGGGGTACCTTCCGCGGGGTGGGCGGCGATCTGGTTCTTCAGCCCCCTCCTCGGATTCGTGCTCTGGTTCATCGCCCACCGGGCCGAGGTCCGTCGGGCCGCCCAGGCACCGTTCGTCCCGGTCGGTGGCCCGCCGGCCGCCCCGCCGCCCGCCGCCGCCTCGGCCAGTGACTTCCCTGCGTACCCCCGTCGGGCGGACGGCGGGGCGCGTGACGTGCCGTCGGCCGCCCCCCCGCCGGTCACTGAGGGATCCCCCCCGGGGACCCCGGGACATCCGACCGGGACCCCGCACCCTGTCGCCGGCGCTCCAGGTCCCGTGGCCGGCGTTCCAGGCCCTGTCGCCGGCGCTCCAGGTCCCGTGGCCGGCGCTCCAGGTCCCGTGGCCGGCGTCGAGCACCACCTCTCACCCCCGGCATGGCACCCCGATCCGAGCGGCCGGTTCCACTACCGGTGGTGGACGGGATCCGAGTGGACGTCCTACGTCTCGGTGCACGGCCGCGTGGAGGTCGACACCAACCCGGACCAGCGCATCGGGCCGTACTGAACGGACCGGCCCTGCCGACCCCGGGGCGGTGCGACCCCGGAGCCCCGCCTCCCCTCGGGACCGACCGTGCGGAGCACGCCCCTCCGTTGACAGGGAGCCTGGTCACCCACTACCACGGGGTGTGGTGACCGACTGGCGACCTGCGCCTCGAGGCGGTTGACTATCGGGACGACTGAATACAGCGGGCACCCGGTTTCGGGTGCCGCCCGGGCAGGGGATCAGCCGTCCGCCGGCAGGCGGTCGAGAGGAGCGAGCGCGCAATGGACCGACGGATGACGGACGGAGGATTGGGCGCACGCGGTCCCGTGGGGCGCTTCCTGCGCATCGGCGCATGTGTGGTGGCGGCCACATCCCTGATGGCGGTGGCCACGACCGGGGCGACGGGCGGCCACGCCGCCGTGCACGACCTCCGCCGCACGGCGACGCTCACCGCCGCCACGAGCGAGGCGACCTCGGCCACCCGCGACGGTGACAATCAGCGGACCGGCTGGTACCCCGGCGAGACGAATCTGACCCCGTCCCTGGTGGCGGGGGGCACGTTCGGCCAGCTCTTCAACACGACGGTCAATGGTGCGGTCTACGGCCAGCCGTTGGTCGACGACGGCCAACTCCTGGTCAACACGGAGAACAACTACGCCTATGGCCTCGACCCGGTATCGGGTGCCATCCTGTGGACCCGGCAGTTCGGGTCGCCCCCTCAGGCGAGCGACATCGGCTGTGCCGACCTCGCTCCGACCATGGGCATCACCGGGACCCCGGTGGTCGACCAGGCGACCAACACCGAGTACCTGGTGGACGACGAGTACGTGTCGGGCGACTCGGGTCCCCAGGTCGACTACATGCACGCGCTCAACCTGGCCAACGGCGGCGCGGAGGAGCCCGGGTTCCCGGTCCAGATCGCCGGGACCGCGCAGAACCAACCGACGGAGACGTTCGATCCGACCTATGAGCTCCAGCGCCCCGGCCTGCTGCTCATGAACGGCGTGGTGTACGCGGCGTTCGGCGCCCACTGCGACGAGACCCCGTGGACGGGCTGGATCGCCGGCGTCTCGGAGGCGGGCAAGTTGACCACGATGTGGACCGCCGACTCCGCACCGGGCGCCAACGGAGCCGGGATCTGGATGTCCGGCGGCGGCCTGGTGTCCGACGGGTCGGGCCAGATCCTGTTCGCCACCGGGAACGGGGGCACCAACACGACACCCACTCCGGGAACGACACCGCCGGCCAACCTTGCCGAGTCGGTGGCCCGGGTGGCCGTGCAGCCGGACGGGACGCTGAAGGCCACCGACTTCTTCGAGCCGTACGACGCGCTGACCCTCGACAACAACGACCTCGACTTCGGCTCGGGTAGCCCCGTCGCGCTCCCGAACGCCTACTTCGGCACGACCGCCGACCCGCACCTGGCGGTGGAGGTGGGCAAGGAGGGGTATGTCTACCTCCTCAACCGCGACAACCTCGGTGGCTACGCCCAGGGCTCGAACGGCACCGACGCCGTGCTGGGGCGCTACGGGCCCAACGGCGGCGTGTGGTCGAGCCCGGCGGTGTGGCCGGGGGACGGCGGCTGGGTGTACATCCCGACCGCGTCCGGTTCGGTGTCGGCCGGCGGGTCCGAAGGCCAGCTCGACGCCTATCAGTACGGCGTCGACGGGTCGGGCAAGCCGTCGCTCAACCTGTCGGGGACGTCGTCGGACGCCTTCGGCTTCGGCACGTCGGCCCCGGTCATCACCTCGAACGGCACCACCTCGGGCTCGGCCCTGCTGTGGACCATCTGGTCCCCCAACGGAACGGGGGTGGGCGCCCAGCTGCGGGCCTACAACCCGGTGCCGGTCAACGGGACGATGCAGCTCGTGTGGAGTGCGCCCGTGGGCACGGCGTCCAAGTTCAACCCACCAGGCGTGGCGGGCAACCGGATCTACGTCGGGACCCGCACCGGTGCCGTCGAGGGCTACGGCGCCCCGGTCTCGAGCCCCGTGACCGCTCCCGCCCCGACGTTCCCGGCGACCGTAATCGGGCAGTCGTCGACCCAGACCGTCACCCTGACGGCGTCGGCCACCGTCACGGTCTCCACCATCACCACCACCGGTCCGTTCACCCTGGGGACCCCGAGCAAGTCCCTGCCGGCCACGCTCACGTCCGGCGGCACGATGACCGTGCCCGTCACCTTCACCCCGACCACGGCCGGGGCGGCCGGTGGGTCGTTGACGATCACGACGAGCGGCCAGGGGACAACTGTCGACAGTCTGACGGGCGAAGGCCAGGTGGCGGGCCCGAACCTGACCTCGTCGACCCTCGGGGTCAGCTTCGGGGGCATCCCCCCGGGACAGCAGTCGTCACAGTCCGTGGCCTTCGCCAACAACGGATCACAGCAGTTGACGATCTCCGGTGTGACGTCACCCAGTGCGCCGTTCTCGGTGACCGGCGCGCCCGCGGCCGGCGCCGTCCTGCTGCCTGGACAACAGGTCGTGGTGAACGTCATCTTCTCGCCGACCGCCAACGGGACGTATGAGGACAACCTCATCGTGGCCAGCGACGGCGGCACGGTGGACGTGGCGGTGACCGGAGCCTCCAATTCGCCCGCGCTCCTGCAGATCACCCCGATGTCGACGAATTTCGGATCGACACCGGTCGGCACCTCGGTGACCAAGACGTTCACCTTGACCAACACCGGCGGGAGCAACCTGGAGATCTCGAAGTCGAAGCCGCCGGTCCTCGGACCCTTCACGGCGACCACCACGTTGCCCGAGGGCACCACCATGACGCCCGGGCAGTCCTTCACCGAGTCGATCACGTTCACCCCGACCGCGGTGGGCGCCACGACCGACGGCTGGGTGATCACCGCCAGTGACGGGCAGGGGGTCCGGACCGTCCAGTTCACCGGAGCGGGAACGCTCGGCGACCCCGGCGCGACGGGCTGGCAGCGCAACGGCTCGGCCACACTCTCGGGTGGGTCGCTCCAGCTGACCTCGGCGGCGAAGTCCGTGACCGGATCGTCGTTCGCCCCGGTGATCACCGCCGGACAGGGCCTCGACATCCGCTACACGTCGACCATGACCGGATCGGCCTCGAGCGGTGACGGCAGCGCCCTGGTCCTGGCCAACCCGTCGGTCAGCGCGACCTCTATCGGGCGCGGCGCACTCGACTTCGGCGCCGGCGGATTGCCCGGCCTCGCCGTCGTACTGTCCGCCGTCCGCGTGCCGGGCGGCGCCCCGAAGAACTTCGTCGGCGTGTCCGACGGCACCCAACCGAAGAACCCGAAGCGACTGCGTTTCCTCGCCACTTCCACAGCCATACCCGACCTGCACGGTGCCGTGGCCATCCGGGTGACCCTCGGGGCGAGCGAGTTGGCGGTCTACGTCAACGGCACCAAGGTGCTGTCCGTCACGGCGAGCGCCCCTCCGAACGTACGCGTGGGCTTCACCGGATCGACCGGGGCGAACGGGGCAACGCAGGTCGTCAGCGGTGTCTCCATCATCTCCAACGGCCCGGACACCATCGTCGGCGATCCGACAGCCGGGGGTTGGACGCTCAACGGCTCCTCGGTCCTGTCCGGCGGTGCGCTGCAACTCACCCAGGCCGGAAAGACGACCCAGGCGGGCACGGCCTTCTGGCCCACCCCCTTCAGCGGCACCAACCTGTCGGTCACCTTCACGTCGACGATCGGTGGAGGTGGCACGAGCGGAGCGGACGGGCTCTCCCTGGTGCTGGCCAACGACTCGACCCAGCCGACCACGGTCGGGGCCCCGGGGGGTGGTCTCGGGTTCTCGGGCATCAATGGCGTCGCCGTCGCACTCGACACCTACCAGAACGGATCCAATCCCTCGTCCAACTTCGTCGGGGTGACCAACGGACCCGTCTCTGCGTCGGTCCCGGACAACCTGCACTGGTTGGCGACCGACACGTCGGTGGCCAACCTTCGTGCCACCCACCTCTTCAACGTGAACCTGTCCAACGGCACGTTGAGCGTGACCATGGACGGGACGCTGATCCTGTCGACGTCGGTGACCGTGGGGAACGACGTCCTGCTCGGCTTCTCGGGAGGCAACGGGGGCCTCACCGACACCCACAGCGTGAGTGGGGTCACGGTGACGGCGGCTCCCGAGGTGCCCGTCGCGGTCGGGGACCCGATCAACGGCGGCTGGGACCTCAACGGGTCGACGCTCCAGTCCGGCGGGACGACCCAGCTCACGCAGGCCAGCTCGGGATTCCAGAGCGGCACCGCGTTCTGGCCGACGCCGGTCGCCACGGACGACCTGACCGCGACCTACACCACGACCATCGGCGGTGGGGGAACCCAGGGCGCGGACGGGATGGCCCTGGTACTGGCCGACCCGTCGACCGCACCCACGGCGACGGGGTACTACGGCGGCGGCCTCGGATTCTCGGGTATCAATGCCATCGCCGTCTGTGTGGACACCTATCTCGATCCGGGCTACCCGTCGGGCAACTTCGTCGGCATCTCCAACGGCCCGGTCAGCTCCTCGACCCCCGACGTCCTCAATTGGCTGTCGACGGCGAACGTCGTGCCCAGCCTGCGGGCGACGCACACGTTCACCGTCAAGGTCGACGACGGCACACTCACCGTGTCCATGGACGGCAACCTCCTCCTCACGCAGACGGTCAACCTCGGCCCGAAGGTGCTGATCGGATTCAGCGGCGGTACGGGGTCACTCACCGACACCCACGCCGTGTCCGGCACGTCGATCCTGACGACCTGAACCGGGACGGACGGCGTCGGCTGCCAGGAGAGTGCTGACGCCACTGCCCACCTGGTGACTTGTCGTCGGCTCGTGGCGGGTGGCTCCCGCATCCGGCAGACTGACGGTGCACGGCTACGAGGACGAGTACGGAGGCGCGGTGCCGAAGGAGGGACCCCGTGCCCGCCGGCGCTGCGGCCTGGGGAGGGAGTGATCTGATGATGTCCGACGTCGACGAGACGGTGCTGACCGACCCCCTGTTGGATCCCGCCGTCTACGCGGGTGACCCGTACCCCCTCTACGCCCGGCTGCGGGCCGAGGCGCCGGTGGCCCGCAACGACACGCTGGGCCTGTGGATGGTGAGCAGTCACGCCGACGTGGTCGCGGTGTCGCGTGACCCCGGAACGTTCTGTTCCTCGAAGGGGATCATGACCTTCGAGATCGGCGCCGAGTACGCCACGCCGCCGACCATGATGCACACCGATCCACCGGACCACACCCGCTACCGGACGCTGGTCCAGCCAGGGTTCCGCCCGAGCTACATGCGGGCGCTCGAACCGGGCATCCGGGCACGCGCCCGGACCCTGGTAGACCGCATCGAGCCCGGGGTACCGGTCGACATCGTCTCCGAGCTGGCCGTCCCACTTCCTCTCCAGGTGATCAGCGACCTGCTCGGCGTTCCCGAGGAGGAGTGGCCGCGGTTCTTCCGGTGGTCCGAAGCCGTCATCCCCGGCGCCACGGACTGGCCCGAGGAGGAGCGGAACCAGCTGAGTATGGAGATGGTGACCTACCTGCTCGAAGCCGCGGCCGACCGACGGGCGTCGCCGAGGGACGACATCATCAGCGAGCTCGGTGCCGCCGAGGTCGAGGGGGACCGGCTGACCGACGCCGAGCTCGGCATGTTCCTGGTGCAGCTGCTGGTGGCCGGGAACGAGACCACCCGCAACATGATGTCGGGCGGCCTCGTGGGCTTCGCCGAGTACCCGGGCCAGTGGGAGACGCTGGCCGTCCGGAACGCCGAGGGGGTCAACCGTGCCCTCCCGTTGGCCGTCGAGGAGATGCTGCGGTGGACGACTCCGGTCGTGGCCTTCATGCGCACCACGACCCGGGACGTCGTGCTCGGCGGGCGGGAGCTCGCATCGGGCGATCCGGTACTCATGCTCTACGCCTCGGCGAACCGTGACGAGGCGGCGTTCGGGCCCGACGCCTACATGTTCGACTGCGGGCGGGAGCTGAATCCGCACGTGGCCTTCGGATTCGGTGCCCACTTCTGCATCGGCGCGGTCCTGGCCCGGGTGGAGGGTCGGATCCTGCTCGAGGAGCTGCTGAACCGGTTCGGTTCGATCACGCCCGCCGGCGAGGTCGTGCGGACCGCGTCACCGGTCATCGCCGGTGTGAAGTCGGCACCGGTGGTGTTCGGAGCACGCTGAGCGCCCTTCCGGCCCCGACCGACGGGCCGTGGCGCGGGTTCGGATCGACCCGGGTCCGGGTCCGGGTCCGGACCCGGGTCGATCCGGGGTCCGTTCGGGGTCAGCTCCGTCTCCGGTTCGATCCGACGCCGGTCGGCTTCGACGGTCGGCTGGCGTCGTGGATCAGCTGACTACGTGGTTCCAGCTGGCTACGTGGATCAGCTGGCTACGTGGATCAGCTGGCTACGTGGATCAGCTGGCGTCGTGGATCAGCTGGCGTCGTGGATGGCGTCGAGGGCGGCCATCTGGGCGGCCGTGAGCTGCAGTGTCGCCGCCTCACAGTTCTCCTCGACATGGGTGACCGACTTCGTCCCCGGGATGGGCAGCATCACCGGTGACCGGTGGAGCAGCCACGCCAGCGCCACCTGGGTCGGGGTCGCCCCCGTTTCGGCGACGACGGTTCCCATGGCGGTGTCGGGGCCGGTCAGTGCGCCCGATGCCACCGGAAACCACGGGATGAATCCGATCCCCTCGCCCTCGCAGTGCGTCAGGACGTCGGCGGACGACCGGTTGGTCAGGTTGAAGAGGTTCTGCACGGACACCACCGGAACCACGGCGCGTGCCGACTCCAGCTCCGCCACCGTGACCTGGGACAGGCCCACCTGGTGCACCTTGCCCTCGGACACGAGGTCGGCCAGCAGCCCGAACTGTTCGTCAGCCGGCACCTTGGGGTCGATGCGGTGCAGCTGGAAGAGGTCGATGCGCTCCACACCGAGCCGCCGGAGGCTGAGCTCACACTGCTGACGGAGGTACTCGGGCCGGCCGACGGGTAGCCACTGGCCGGGTCCTTGGCGGGTGAGCCCCGCCTTGGTGGCGATGACGAGGTCCTCGGGGTAGGGGTGGAGTGCCTCGAAGATCAGCCGCTCGCTCACCTCGGGGCCGTAGGAGTCGGCGGTGTCGATGAGGTCGACGCCCATGTCCACGGCCCGGCGCAGCACGGCGATGCAGCCGGCCCTGTCCGCCGGCTCGTCCCACACGCCCGGTCCGCAGATCTGCATGGCGCCGTACCCGAGCCGGTGGACGGTGGTGGCTCCGTCCGATCCGGCGCCGAGGGTGAAGGTTCCGCTCGAGCGGACGGGCTTGGGGGTGCGTGCGGTGTCGGTCATGGGTTCTCCTTGCGGTTGGACGGGGTGCGGATCGTCGGGGTTCGGATGGTCGGACTCGGTGTGGACGGACCGATGTGGACGGGCTCGGTGTGGACGGACTCGGTGTGGACGGACTCGGTGTGGAGGGACTCGGTATGGAACGTGGGCGACCTGGCGACCTGGCGACCTGACGCCGGGGCGCCCG
>PMFY01000196.1 GCA_003157945.1 Acidimicrobiaceae bacterium
CCGTTGATGTTTATATCCTGAATGACGGGTGCGGCGACGATCGGTAAAATGCAGTTCCAGTCCACATTCGAGTCACGCACGAACGAGACCGACTGCCCGGCGGGCACGTCGAACGTGTTGCCGGGGTTGTAGGACACCGTGCCGGTGAACGGGAACGTCGGCGTACTGGTCCCCGGGTTGGTGAGCACCTTGGAGATCGTGATGGTGCCCGACTTCGGGGTCTGGTCGACGGCGTAGTAGTAGCAGAACACGTGGCTCTGGCCGCTCGGGAAGCCGACCCACTCCACGTTGTCGCCGTTCAGGTTGTCGATGGCGCAGCGCAGGGCGCCGAACGCATACCGGTTGCCGAAGGTGGCCGTGCCCAACGGATCACCGAACGTCCCGCCCTGCACCCACAGTTGGTGGTTGGCCGCTTGGGTGACCTGGGCGGACGTGAGCGTGGTGGTCACCGCCCCGGCGATGGCCGAACCCGTCGGGTTGCCGTTGGTGTCGAGGAGCGGCACCGAGGACTGGGTGGTGTACGGCGGGCTGACCGGGTTGGCCACCCGCGAGAGCTTGGTCGCCGGGTCCTTGCCGTTGATGCCGTTCCCGAAGGTGAAATTCCAGCCGGTCAGCGCGGTGCAGTTCGGCTGGTTCGGCGTCTCCACCGAAGGCGAGATGGGCTGGCCGGACGTGTAGGCCGTGTCCGCCCCGAGGTCCTGCAGGCTCTCCTGGATGTTGTTGCGCGCCAGATTGGCGGTGATGTCCTGATAGGTCGGGCACTGACGGGCCACGAAGGTGACCAGGTAGGAGCCCGGGGTGGCGGCCCGGGCCGGACCTCCGGGTTGGGTGACGACGGTCAGCACGGCGGCCATCGGGGCGAGGACGACCAGGGCGACCCCGAGGGTGCGGAGGCGGTTCCGGGGGCTCGTTCGGGCGCGGTGGTTCACCTTCCGATGCTCCCATAGGTCCACGGCCGGCGGAGGGACCGTGCCCGGCCGGATCTCCGGGCTACGCCTGGACGGCGTCCATCCGGTGCCGCAGCTCGTCCAGGAGGCCGGCGATCGGCACCCGGACCTGCTCGGTCGTGTCACGGTCGCGCACCGTGACGGCGTCGTCCTCGAGCGAGTCGAAGTCGATGGTCACGCACCACGGGGTCCCGACCTCGTCCTGGCGCCGGTAGCGCTTGCCGATCGACTGGGTGGTGTCGTAGTCACACATGAAGTGCGGCTGGAGCATCCCCAGCACCTGTCGGGCCAGCGGCTCCAGCGTGTCCTTCTTCGAGAGGGGGAGCACCCCCACCTGATAGGGCGCCAGACGGGGATCCAGCTTCAGCAGGGTGCGCGCCTCGCCACCCACCTGGTCCTCGGTGTAGGCCGCCAGCAGGAAGGCCATCATCGTGCGGGTGGCGCCCGCGGCGGGCTCGATCACGTGCGGCACGTAGCGCTCGTTGGCCGTCTGGTCGTAGTACTCGAGCTTCTCCCCCGAGGCGGCGGCGTGCGCCTTGAGGTCGAAGTCGGAGCGGTTGGCGATGCCCTCGAGCTCGTCCCAGCCCCAGGGGAAGAGGAACT
Organism: Acidimicrobiaceae bacterium; assembly: GCA_003157945.1. Next base: position 1,551 of record PMFY01000196.1, read on the forward strand.
CGACGTCGGCGGTGCCGGACGAGTAGTGGGAGAGCTCGCTCGCCTCGTGGTGGCGCAGGCGCAGCTGGTCGTCGGGGATGCCGAGGTCGAGATACCAGCGGAACCGGTGGTCGAGCCAGTACTCGAACCACCGCTGGGCCTCGGCCGGCGGCACGAAGTACTCCATCTCCATCTGTTCGAACTCGCGGGTGCGGAAGACGAAGTTCTGGGGCGTGATCTCGTTGCGGAAGGACTTCCCCACCTGGGCGATGCCGAACGGCGGCTTCTTGCGCGTCGACTGGAGCACGTTGAGGAAATTGATGAACATCCCCTGGGCCGTCTCGGGGCGCAGGTAGGCGACGGCACCCTCGTCCTCGAGAGGACCGGCGTGGGTCTTGAACATGAGGTTGAAGGCCCGGGCCTCGGTGAACTCCGTCGACCCGCAGGCGGGACACACGCCATCGATCTTGTCCTCGCGCCAGCGCTGGTGGCAGTTCATGCAGTCGACCAGCGGGTCGGTGAAGGTGGCCAGGTGGCCGGAGGCGGCCCACACCGCCGGCGGACTCAGGATGGCGGCGTCCAGGCCGACGACGTCGTCGCGGCGCTGGACCATCGACTCCCACCACAGGTCCTTCACGTTACGCAGCATGTTGACGCCGAGCGGGCCGTAGTCGTACGTGGACCGGAAGCCTCCGTAGATCTCCGCCGACTGGAAGATGAAGCCACGGCGCTTGCACAGCCCGACCACCTTCTCCATGAGGTCGGACCGCTCGGACACGGTGTCGTCTGGTGCTTCCGGCTCGGGCATAGGGGGGAATCGTACCGGTTGGCCCACGGGCCCCGTCCCGCACGCGGGGCATCCGGCCACGAACGGGAGGTGCCGGACCCCCACCACGCCGACGCAGCCCGGGACGGCGGCCGGGGGCCGGCGTGGGTCAGGCCGGCACGACGAGCCGCTGGGTCACCGCGTTGGCCAGCAGCCGTCCCCGCACGGTCAGTACGGCTCGACCGGACGACCGGTCGACCAGCCCCTCGAGGTCGGGATCGACCGGCAGGGCCTCGTCCGGCACTCCGGCCGGCGTGCGCAGCGCCAGGGCCAGTGCCTCGAACGCCCGGGCGGTGCCGTCGAGGACCTCTTCGCCCGCCGCGGTGGGTCGGTCCGCCCCCACCAGTGCGACATACCGGTCGGGGGTCCGGACGTTCCACCATCGCCGGCCGTCCCGGTGGGAGTGCGCCGCCGATCCGATGCCCCGGTAGTCGCCCTGCTCCCAGTAGAGGTGGTTGTGGCGGCACTCGTGACCCGGGCGGGCCCAGTTGGAGATCTCCTCCCACCGGTAGCCGGCTCCGACGAGCACCCGCTCAGCCGTCTCGTAGCGGCCGGCCTGCACATCGTCGTCGGGGTGACGGTCCGGGGTGCGGGCCAGCGGGGTACCTGGCTCGACCGTCAGCGCATACGCGCTCAGGTGGGGTGGGGGCGACGCCATGCCCAACAGGTCGGAGAGACTGCGCTCCCAGTCCTCGTCACGCTCCCCCGCCCCACCGAGGATCAGGTCGAGGTTCCACGAGTCGAACCCCTCCCCGGCCACCAGTGCGGCGGCCGACGCGACGTGCTCCGGTCCGTGGCGCCGGCCGAGGCCCTCCAGCACGTGTCCCACGGTGGACTGCACACCGAGGGAGATACGGGTCACCCCGGCCGCCCGGTACGTGGCGAGCAACCGTTCGGTCACGTCCTCCGGATTGCACTCGACCGTCACTTCGGCCCCCGGCGCCCGTGGCACCGCGGCGAGCACCTCGACCAGGAGATCGGCCGGGAGCCGCGAGGGTGTCCCGCCGCCGAAGAACACCGAGGTCGCCGGAGCCAGGGACTCCCGCTCGACCGCCCGTGCGATCTCGATGGCGCAGGCCGCCGCATACACCTCCATCAGGTGGTCCCGGTCGGTGTAGGTGGCGAAGGCGCAGTAGTCGCACCGGTGGCGGCAGAACGGCACGTGGACGTAGACCCCGAACGGCTCCACCCGGTGACTTCCTGTCGGTGGGGTCGACGCGGTCGATGCGGCGGATGCAGTGGGTGGGGTCGTGGGTCCCGTCATGCCCCTCACCGTCATGCCCTCACCGTCATGCCACACCGTCATGCCCGGTCCACCCGGGCGGCTGCGTCCCTGGCCTCCTGCCAGCGTTCCAGGGCCTCGGCCCGCTCGACAGCGTGGTCGACGATCGGCGCCGGATAGTCCGGGCCGCCGAGATCGGGCACATAGCGGGCCACGTAGGTCCCGTCGGGGTCGAAGCGACCGGCCTGCCGCTCGGGACTGAAGACCCGGAAGAACGGGGCCGCATCCGTGCCCGTGCCGGCGACCCATTGCCAGCCGTGGTTGTTGGAGGCGAGATCACCGTCGATGAGGAGGTCCATGAAGTGGGCCGCCCCGCGCTGCCACGGCAGGTGGAGGTCCTTGACCAGGAACGAGGCCGTCAGCATCCGCACGCGGTTGTGCATCCACCCTTCGGCGCGCAGCTGGCGCATCCCGGCGTCGACCAGCGGGTACCCGGTCCGCCCTTCCGTCCACGCCGCGAACCGGGCATCGGCCTCCGGGCCGGAGTCGGCCCGGAGGTGGGCGCCGACCGGCGACAGCGACGTCCACGCGGAATCGGGTCGGTGCCAGAGCACGTCGGCGTAGAACTCCCGCCAGGCCAGCTCGGAGCGGAAGGCGTCCCCCGCCGTCCCGGTCGGCAGCCGATCCAATACCTGCCGCGGGTGAACCGTGCCGAACCGCAGGTGGGGCGACAACCGCGACGTGCCGGCCCGGTCGGGACGGTCCCGGTCCTCGTCATACGCCGCGACCGGCCCGTCGAGGAAGGTCTCGAGGAGCTCGGTGGCGCCGGCCTCGCCGGCCGGGGGCAGGCTCGCCGTGGCCAGGTCGACCTCCAGATCGGCCGGAGCCAGCGCCCGGTCGGCCCGTGCCCACCGCATCCCGACGGGGGGTCCCACCGGGGCGGGCCAGCCGTGTGAGCCCCACGCCCGGCGGAAGGGGGTGAACACCCGGTAGGGAGCACCGTCGGCGGTCCGCACCCGGCCGGGCGACACCGCGTAGGGCGAGCCCGTGCGCACCAACGCGCGACCGGACGCCGCCAGGGCCTCGGCGACCCGTGCGTCGCGACGCCGGCCGTAGGGCGCGCAGTCGCCGGTGGCGTGCACCGTCGACGACGCCACCTCTTCGGCCACCTCCGGCACGACCATCTCGGGACGGCCCCGACGCAGGACCAGACGGCCGTCCACGGTGTCGTCGAGGGCCGCCAGGGTCCGGGACAGATAGGCCCGGCGATTGGCCCCCCCGGTGCGGAGGAGTCCGTCCTCGACGACGAACAGGGCCAGCAGGGGCCGGCCGAGGGTCCGGGCCTCGTCGGCGGCCGCCGCGAGGGCCGGGTGGTCGGTCAGGCGCAGATCACGTCGGAACCAGACGACGACGGCGGGCGTGGTCACCGGTGCGGGGCCCTCGGTGCTCAGGTGACCTGGCCGGCCCGGACGGACCGGAGCCGGCGGTCGAGGTGGGCCTCCATGGCCTCGGTGGCGAGTGTGGTGACCTCGTCGGTGGTGGCGGTCCGGGGCTCGGCCAGCACGCCGGAGAGCCCCCCGCCGAGCGTCCGGCGCAGGAGGTCGAGTCCCTCCGGCGACAGTGGCCGACCGCGCCGGCAGGCCCGGCACAGTACGCCGCCCTCCACGATGTCGAAGGCCACCAGCTGCCCGTCGTCCTCCTCCCCACAGGACACGCACCCGTCGAGGAAGGGGGCCGAGCCCTCGAGGGCGAGGACCTTGAGGAAGAAGGCGGGGGCGACCATGGCTGAGTTGCGCTCGGCCAGGGCGCCCAGGGCCCGCACGGACATCTCGTAGAGACGGGGGTTGGCGTGGCGCTCCTGGCCGACCTGGTCGACCACCTCGAGCATGGAGAGGGCCGCCGACACCCGGTCGAGGTCCTCGCGGACCGGACGGAACGTGTCGATGACCTCGACCTGGTTGATGGTGTCGAGATCGCCCCGCCCCTGCCAGCCGAGCAGGGCGACGTGGCTCAGGGGCTCGAGGCGGGACCCGAACCTGGAGGTCGTGCGGCGCACGCCCTTGGCGACGGCGCGGACCTTGCCGTGATGCTCGGTCATCAGGGTCACGATCCGGTCCGCCTCGCCCAGCCGGATGGTGCGGAGCACGACGCCCTGGTCGCGGAAGAGGGTCATCCGCCCGAGCCGGTCTCCCCGCCGCCGGTGCCGCCCCCGGTGCCGCCCCCCGGCGACGGGGGTCGGTCCCGTCCGTTGGCGGCCCCCGGTGCCGCGTCGGCAGCCGGGGCGCCGGGCCGGTAGGCGGAGGGGTCGTCGCCACGGTCGGTGGGGCCGATGGGCCGGGGCTCGAGCGGCTGGCGTCGCCGTGGACCTCCCAGCAGGGCGTTGGAGCCGATCAGGGCCACGAGCACCAGCGGAATGATCACGAACGGCAGGATGGCGGTGAAGCCCGCCGCCCACAGCACCACCATGAAGCCGTAGAAGAGGACCCCGAGGACGATGCCGACGCGGATCCACAGGCCACCCTCGTCGTCGCGTCGGCGGGCCTCCCTCCGGTCACCGACGTCCGACCGGACCCGGCCGCCGGTCATGTGACCCCGCCGTAACGCCGCTGGCGCTGCTGGAACTCGCGCACCGCCTCGAAGAGGTGGTGCCGGCGGAAGTCGGGCCACAGCACCTCGGTGAACACCAGCTCGCTGTAGGCCAGCTGCCACAGCAGGAAGTTGGAGATCCGGTGCTCGCCCGACGTCCGGATCATCAGGTCGGGATCGGGCTGGTCCGGGTAGTAGAGGTGCTTGTGGATGGGCTTCTCGTCGATCTTGGCGGCGGGGACGCCGGCGTCGACCAGGGCCCGGACCGCGTCGACGATCTCGGCCCGGCCGCCGTAGTTGAACGCCATGGTGAGCGTGCAGCGACGGTTCTGCTCGGTCAGCTCGATGGACTCGTCCATCCGCTTCAGGACCCGCTTGGGCACCCGCCAGTCGCGCCGGCCGGCGAACTGGATCCGCACGCCCTTCTCGTTCAATTCGTCACGGCGACGCACCAGGAGGCTCTCGTTGAAGCCCATCAGGTAGCGGACCTCGTCGGCCGGGCGCCTCCAGTTTTCGGTGGAGAAGGCGTACATGGTGATCCAGGGGATGCCCAGGTCGAGGGCCCCTTCGACCGCGTCGATCAGGGCTGCCTCTCCGGCCGTGTGGCCCTCGGTCCGGGGAAGCCCGCGGCGCGCCGCCCACCGTCCGTTGCCGTCCATGATGA
>PMFY01000092.1 GCA_003157945.1 Acidimicrobiaceae bacterium
GGGCCACGTCGGCCAGGGTGAACCGACCCTCCTCGGCGGCCAGGGTGGCGTGGAAGTAGACCTGGAACAGCAGGTCGCCCAGCTCCTCCTCCAGGTGGGCCACGGCGTCCTCCACGATGTCGGCCGGGGTGGCGACCGAGGCATCGGCGGCGTCCACCGCGTCGATGGCCTCCAGCACCTCGTAGGACTCCTCCAGCAGGTGGCGCCCCAGTGAGGCGTGTGTCTGCCGCCGGTCCCACGGGCACCGTTCGCGCAGCGTGTGGACCAGTTCGTCGAGGGCCACCAGCTCGGAGGCGACGGGCGCCGCCAGCCGGGGCACCCACAACGACGTCAGGTGGTCGGGCCCGATCGAGCGGTCCAGGTCCTCCCATCCCACCTCGACCACCTGCTCGTCCGGAAGTCCCAGGTGGTGCAGCAGCGTGACGCGGGCGTGGGGGGCCGCGTCCACGGACAGCTTCACGTCCGACAGCACCTCACGGCTCCAGCACTGGGCCACCAGCAGCGGGCCGCGCTCCCCCGCCGCGTCGACGGCGAAGCGCTCGGCGTCGACGATGCGCACCCCCGCATCGACCGGGTCCACGCCCAACCGGGCGAAGGCCAGATCGAGGAAGGAGACCGAGGGGTGGACGACCACCGTCACCTCACCGGAGCGCACACGGGGGTCCGCGGCCAGCAGCACCACGGTGCGCTCGGCGACCGTCGGCGANNGCGGTAGACGTCCTCGAAGGTGGCGGCCGACTCGTAGTGGTGGTCGAAGGTGCGGGTGCCGGCGAGCGCGGCAGCGGCCGGGTGGCGGCCGGTGCGCAGGAACACCAGGGGCGCGTCGGCCAGCAGGGACAGGGCGCCGGCGGTGACGAGGTCGCTGCCCGCCGGACCCAGCCCCACGACGTCGATGCGGGCAGGTCCGTCCACGGGGGAGCTCAGCCTGCGGTCGAGGGCGTCGTCGACGACCCGGTCGAGCCGGTCGAGCCGGTCGAGCCGGACGAGCCGGTCGAGCCGGTCGAGCCGGTCGAGCCGGTCGAGCCCCCGGACGACGAGCCGGTCGAGCCCCCGGAGGTCGACGACGAGCCGGCCCCCGACGGGGTGGTGGTCAGCGTCGACCCGTAGCTCGGCAGGAGGTAGCGCGGCGCGGGCGACGCCGGCGGGACGATCTGGGCCCGGGTCCACGTGCCGTACTGGGCGTTGACCTCCACCGTGGACTTCTTGGCGAACGCCAGCACCTCGGCGGAGACGCGGTTGCGGTTCGCCGTCGTCTGCAGCAGCGCCTGGCGGATGTCGGAGGTGACCTCGGTGACGGGGAGCAGGGTCCGACTGGTCACCTGGAAGACCTCCCACGAGCCGTCCTGGGTCTGCTCGGGCGTGACCGGGGTGCCCACCGTGACCGAGCTGACCTGCAGCGCCGTCAGCACCTGGGACTCGGGGAAGTTGCAGCCGAGCTGCCCACCGGCCGCCGCCGTCTTGGCGTCCGTCGAGGTCGACGTGGCCAGCGGGGCGAACGCGGCGCCGGCCTTCAGCTTGTTGAACACGGTGTCGGCTGTGGCCTGGTCGGCCACCACGATGACGCCGACGCAGTCCAGGGTGAACGCCGAGGTGTTGGCCACGTAGTACTTGAGGACCGCGGCGTCCGACAGATCGGCGCCCCGGGCCAGGAGGAGTTCCTCGATGCCCTGGTCCGACACCTCGGTGGACTGGACCGCCGCGGGCAGCCCGGCCAGCACGGCCTTGCCGGTCAGCGCGTTCCCGGCCGAGTCCACGCACGTCGGGGTCCCCCCGATGGCCGAGTCCTGCTGGATCTGCGACTTGATGGCCCCGTCCAGGGTGGCCTCGTAATTGCTCCGGGCGGACGTCAGGTCGGCGGCCGACAGGGTGATGCCGTGGGCGGCGGCGTACTGCGTGGCGAGCAGGTTGTAGACCGAGCTGCCGAGGACCGTCGAGGCGAAGCTCGTCTGGTAGGTGCCGCTGCCACCGGCGCCCTGGGTCGCCAGGCTCAGTGACTGCGGGAACTTCAGCGACAACAGGCACTGCCCGGCGGACGTCTGGTCGAGGGAGGCCAGCTCGGCATTGAGCGAGGACACGGAGATGGTGGCGCTGTTGACGGTCGCCGCCACGGGGGTGGTGTTGCACGCCGAGGTGGCGATGCCGGCACCGAGCACGGCGGCGACGGCGACGAGGGCTGCGGGGATGCGGTTCACGGCGGCGATGCTACCGGGCACGGCGGTGGACCCCGGAGCGGGGGCGCCTCCCGACAGGCGACGGGGGCCCGGCCCGACGGGCGGGGGGGGGTGCCGTCAGTCCGCCGGGACCAGGTCGCGCAGCAACTGGACCAGTACCGGCGCGTAGCCTCCGGACGCCGGGTCCGGGGCGATCGGCACCGTGAGCCGACCGACGTCCGGCTGGTAGGTGCCGCCGGGGGCCAGCCGGCGCAGGCGCACCTCGGCCGACGTCGGCAGCGTGACGGGCGTGAGCTTGGCCACGGCCCGTCCGCCCGGGCCACCCCTCGGCCCGGCGCCCTCGGAGGCGAAGCGGGGAACCGACACGGCCAGGTCGTCGACCCCGAGGCGCAGGCACTCGACCCGCAGCAGGGCGACCTCGAGGAGGGCGGTGGCCGGGGCCGGGAGCGGGCCGAACCGGTCGGCCCACTCGGCCCGGACGTCCTCCACCTCGTCCACCGTCCGCACGGCGGACAGGCGCCGGTAGGCCTCCAGGCGCACGTCCTCCGCCTCGACGTAGTCCGGTGGGAGGTGGGCGGCGTCCGGCAGGTCGACGGACAGGTCGACCGGCTGGGGCCGCGGCTCGCCCTTCAGCTCGGACACCGCCTCGGACACCATCTGCACGTAGAGGTCGTAGCCGATGGCGGCGATGTGACCCGACTGGTCGCGCCCGAGCAGGTTGCCCGCCCCGCGGATCTGCAGGTCGCGGAGGGCGATCTTGAAGCCGGAGCCCAGCTCGGTGTGGTCGCCGATGGTGCGCAGCCGCTCGTAGGCCGTCTCCGACAGGACGCGGTCGGCGGGGTGGAACAGGTACGCATAGGCCCGCATGCCGGCCCGACCGACCCGGCCGCGCAGCTGGTGGAGCTGGCCGAGGCCCAGCAGGTCGGCCCGGTCGACCACCAGGGTGTTGACCGTCGGCATGTCGATGCCCGACTCCACGATGGTCGTGCACACCAGCACGTCGTACTCCCCCTGCCAGAAGTCCAGGACCACCTGCTCGAGCGTGCCCTCGTCCATCTGTCCGTGGGCGATGGCCACCCGGGCCTCGGGCGCCATCTTCCGCACCCGGTCGGCGGTGGCGTCGATGTCCTGGACGCGGTTGTGGACGTAGAAGACCTGCCCTTCCCGGAGCAGCTCGCGACGGATGGCCTCCGACGCGGCGGCCTCCTCGAACTCGCCGACGTGCGTGAGGATCGGGCGCCGGGCCGCCGGCGGGGTGTTCACCATCGACAGGTCGCGGATGCCGGTGAGGGCCATCTCCAGGGTCCGGGGGATCGGGCTGGCGGTCAGGGTCAGGACGTCGACCCCCTCGGCCATGGCCTTGATCGACTCCTTGTGGGACACCCCGAAACGCTGTTCCTCGTCCACCACCAGCAGCCCGAGCTTCTTGAACGTGACGTCCTGGCCGAGCAGCCGGTGGGTGCCCACGACCACGTCGACGGAGCCGTCGGCCAGGCCGGCCAGGACCTCGGCCGCCTGGGCGTTGGTCAGGAAGCGGCTGAGCAGGGCCACCTTGAGCGGGAACGGGGCGAAGCGGTCGGCGAACGTCTGGGCGTGCTGGCTGGCGAGGAGGGTCGTCGGTACCAGCACGGCGGACTGGTAGCCGTCCTGGACGGCCNNTGGGCTGGGGCCGCTCCATGTCGGCCTTGACCTCCTCGATGGCCTTGAGCTGGTCCGAGGTCTCCACGAACGGGAACGAGGACTCGAGTTCGGCCTGCCAGGGGGTGTCGGGGCCGAAGGCGT
>PMFY01000035.1:0-2200 GCA_003157945.1 Acidimicrobiaceae bacterium
CGCAGGGACAGGCCCCGCTCGTCGAGCTTCTGGAGCACCTCGTCGAGCGACTTCTGCCCGAAGTTGGTGATGTTGAGGAGATCGTCGAGGGTGCGGTCCACCAGCTCGCCGATGGTGTTGATCTGGGCCCGCTTGAGGCAGTTGCGGGGGCGCTCGGTGAGGTCGAGGTCCTCGATGCGGAGGTCGAGGTCGGGCGAGGACGACGTGTGGGCGCCGGGCACGCTCAGCTCCAGGCCCTGGGGCTCCTCCTCCAGGTCGGCCACCAGGGCCACCAGGGTGCGGAGGGTGTCACCCGCCGAGGCCAGGGCCTCACGGGGGTTGAGGGAGCCGTCGGTCTCGATCTCGATGACCAGGCGGTCGAAGTCGGTCGACTGCTCGACCCGCACGGGCTCCACGGTGAAGGCCACCCGGCGCACGGGCGAGAAGATGGCGTCGACGGGGATGACCCCGATGGCGCCGGTGCCCTTGTTCTTGTCGGCCGACACGTAGCCACGGCCCCGCTCGACGGTCAGGTCCACGGCGATGTGGCCCTTGGCGTTGAGGGAGGCGATGTGCTGGTCGGGGCTCAGGACCTCGACGTCGGAGGACACCTGCAGGTCGCCGGCGGTGACGGCGCCGGGGCCGCGCTTGTCGAGGCGGATCGTCACCGGCTCGTCGCTGTGGACCTTGAACAGGAGGTCCTTCAGGTTGAGGATGATGTCGGTCACGTCCTCCTTCACGCCCGGCAGGGTCGTGAACTCGTGGAGGGCCTCATCGAAGCGGACCTGGGTGATGGCCGCGCCGGGGATGGATGACAACAGTGTGCGTCGGAGCGAGTTGCCGAGCGTGTGGCCGAACCCGGGGTCGAGCGGACCGACGGCGAACTTCTGACGGTTCCCCTCTTCCTCTCCGATGGCTTCGACGGTGGGTCGCTGGATGATGAGCATGCGTGTGTGGCTCCTCGGCAGGTGGTGCGCAGGTTCGGTCTGGGTCGGTTCGGGTGGTCGGTGCGGTGCGTCCGGCGGTGGCCGGGACTACTTGGAGTAGAGCTCCACGATGAGCTGCTCCTGGACCGGCTCGTCGATGTGCTCGCGCAACGGCAGCGAGAACACCTTGACGGCGAAGCGGTCACCCACGGTCTCGAGCCACGGCGGCAGGGGACGGTCGAGGGTGTCCATGTTGCGCTGCACGTGGAAGATCTCGCGGGACGACGGCTTGAGGGTGACGGTGTCGCCCTGGCGGAGCCGGTAGCTCGGGATGGTGACCCGCTTGCCGTTCACCAGGACGTGGCCGTGGCGCACGAACTGGCGGGCCTGCGAGCGGCTCGCACCCCATCCGGCCCGGAAGGCCACGTTGTCGAGGCGGAGCTCGAGCATCCGCAGCAGGTTCTCACCCGTGATGCCCGGGGCCCGGCTGGCCTCGACGTAGAGGTTGTGGAACTGCTTCTCGAGCAGGCCGTAGATGCGGCGTGCCTTCTGCTTCTCGCGCAGCTGGCCGAGGTACTCCGACCCCTGGCGCATGCGGTCGCGCCCGTGCTCGCCGGGCGGGTAGGCGCGGCTGTGGCGGTCAGTGACCGCCTCGGAGACGGGGCACTTCATCGAGTAGCAGCGCTCCCCCTTGAGGAAGAGCTTGGTGCGCTCCCGGCGGCAGAGCCGGCAGACGGGTCCGGTGTAACGAGCCATGGTGGTCCTTGGTTCCCTTCGTTCCCGTCCCTACACCCGCCGCCGCTTCTTGGGGCGGCAGCCGTTGTGTGGGATGGGGGTGACGTCCTTGATGCCGGCGACCTCGATGCCGGCGGCGGCGAGCGAGCGGATGGCGGTCTCCCGGCCGGAGCCGGGACCGCGCACGAGCACGTCGACGCGGCGCACGCCGTGCTCCATGGCGCGCTTGGCGCACTGCTCGGCGGCCAGCTGGGCGGCGAACGGGGTGGACTTGCGGGAGCCCTTGAACCCCACGTTGCCGGCCGAGGCCCAGGCGAGGACGTTGCCCTCGGGGTCGGCGATCGAGATGATCGTGTTGTTGAACGAGCTCTTGATGTGGGCGACGCCGAACGTGATGTTCTTCCGCTCGCGCTTGCGGGGCCGACGGGCGGCCCCCGGCTTGGTTGCCTTGGCCATTACTTGCGCACCTTCTTCTTTCCGGCGACGGTCTTCTTCGGGCCCTTGCGGGTGCGGGCGTTGGTGTGGGTGCGCTGGCCGTGGACCGGCAGGCCCTTGCGGTG
>PMFY01000035.1:2217-3147 GCA_003157945.1 Acidimicrobiaceae bacterium
GCCGCGCAGATCTGCTGCGCGGTCGTCCGGCCGATGCCGAAGATGTAGGTGAGGGAGATCTCCAACCGCTTTTCGCGGGGGATGTCCACTCCGGAGATACGGGCCACGGGGTCTTCTTTCTCTTCTCGCTCAGCGCCTGGTCGGCGTCAGCCCTGCCGCTGCTTGTGGCGCGGGTTGTCGCAGATCACGATGACCCGCCGGTGGCGGCGGATCACCTTGCACTTCTCACACATCGGCTTGACGCTCGGTCGAACCTTCACGTTNNCACGGGCGGGGAGCCGACCGGCTCACTTGTAGCGGTAGGTGATCCGCCCGCGGGCCAGGTCGTAGGGAGTGATCTCCACTTGCACCTTGTCTCCGGGGAGGATGCGGATGCGGTGCATCCGCATCTTGCCGGAACTGTGCGCCAGTACGTTGTGGCCGTTCTCGAGCTCCACGCGGAACATGGCGTTGGGGAGCGGCTCGACGACCGTCCCCTCCAGCACGATGGCATCTTCCTTGGGCTTGGGCAGGTGAATCTCCTAGTACTCTTCGAATCTCGTCAGTCGCCGGCCCGGGGGACGACGGGCGCCGTGGACCACGGGGTTCGTGTTCCGGACGCCACCGCAGCCGGGGGCATGCCGGAGCACGGCCACCTGAGCGGGATCGGCACGCCACCACACAGCGGTGGCTGACCGAAGGACAAGTCTAGCCCTTCGTGGGCAAATTGCCAGTCCGAGCCCCGCCACCAGCGCATTCCTGGCCCCTGGCCGGAAAGGCCCAGGTCAGGGGCCTAGAGGATGGTGAATACCTCCGGACCGTCGTCGGTCACCGCGATGGTGTGCTCGAAGTGGGCCGACAGGCGTCCGTCCGCCGTCACCACGCTCCATCCGTCGTCGAGCAGGACCGTCCCGGTGCCCCCGGCGTTGACCATGGGCTCGATGGCGAAGA
>PMFY01000381.1 GCA_003157945.1 Acidimicrobiaceae bacterium
CGCCCAGCCTTCGGCTCGTCATTCTTGCCCTGTCGGTAAAGGAGAAACGTGACAAGAGCAGCCAGGACCAGGCCCAAGCCCACTAGCAACAGCTCTGCTGCCCCGTATGCCTGGAAGTACGTCAGTGGATGGAGCCGTGCATCGGCAGGTATGTGGAGGAAGAAGACCAGAACGGCATTGGTGGCACTCAAGAGGAGTGCGAGCAAGAGGAACGTTGCCGTGACCCCGTTTAGACGCTTCACCGGCACCTCCTCGTCAGCCGATGCTCGCACAGCTTCGGTCCGCGGCCACGTGCCCCGGATGTGTTGTTACACGGGTGATCCGCGAGCACCCGGTGAGCTGAGTTCGCAGACCCCGCTCATTTCCGAAATCCTGTCTGACCCACCGCGAGCCCGCTGCCTGCCGTGCCGGCTGCGGTGCCCGGTCAGCTGGTCGTCGTCGTCGGCTCGGGCACCGGCTCGGCGAGGACCGGGCCGCCGAGGTAGCCCCGGGCCACCATGGTGACGAACATGTAGACGTTGTCCTCCTGTCCGGCCAGCGGACCCGGCCGGGCGTGGATCGACGACAGGCCCCGCTGCACCGAGGCGCAGGCCGTCCAGTCCTGCTCGTTGGTGATGTCCCAGAAGTTGACCGCGAAGCCGGGGTCGAAGTCCGGCTGCTCGAACGACTCCGGGGCGAACCACCAGGTGCATTCGATCCGGGTGGAGCCTGCGGCCAGTGGGGTCAGGCGGTGCACCATGACGAAATCCGGGTGCAGGCTGATGAGCACGTTGGGGAAGATGTTGAAGTACTCGACGGTGCGCAGCTGCTCTCCCGACAGGGCCCGCAGGGGAACGGCACCGCTCGAGCCGTCGAGCGACATGGTGACGGCATGGTCGGCGAGGTCCATGTTGCCGCCGACCCAGGCGCCGTGGGTCTCACGGGTGATGCCCGACGTGGGCGGGCTCACCTGGCACAGCTCCGGGTGGATCATCGGGCAGTGGTAGCACTCGTGGTAGTTCTCGGTCAGGATCTTCCAGTTGGCCTCGACGACGTAGTCGTGGATGCCGCCCAACCGCAGGCGTTCCGGCTCGTAGGGGGCGACGAACGCCTCGAGGTCGGCGAGCGACTCGGCCAGCGGGGGCGCCTCGCCGGACCCGTCGACGAAGACGAGGCCGTGCCACTCCTCGCACGGCAGCTCGGCCAGGCCGTGCTCGGTCGGGTCCCAGCTGGCCAGCTCCTTGAAGCCGGGGGCCGTCCACACCGACCCGTCGAGCCCGTAGGACCACGAGTGGTAGGGGCAGATGATGCGGCCGTGCCGGGACGACTCGCCGCACGGCAGCAGCTCGTGGCCGCGGTGGCTGCACACGTTGGCGAAGGCACGGAGGACCCCGTCCTGCCCGCGGACCAGCAGGACGCCGGCCTTGCCCAGTGACTCGGCCCGCTGATCGCCCGGCTCGGCCACCTGCTCGGACCGGCCGACGCAGAGCCACCCCCCCTCGAAGAAGTTCGCCTGCTCCCACGCGAAGACGGCCTCGTCCACGTAAGCGGCCCGCGGCAGCATCCGGCTCTCGCCGAAGGGTCGCAGCGTCGCCTCCAATTCGCGGGGATCGAGGGGAGCCGGATCGCGCGTCGATTGAACAGCCATACAACCGATCCTATGATCCTGTCGGGACCCGGGCAAGAGCGCCGGCGGCCGTGCCCCCGACCAGGGGCGGCCCGCGGGTGGCATGCCACACTGGGCCCGACAGCAGGCAGCAGCCGACAAGGAGCGCACGATGGCAGCAGAGGTCCGTGGAGTGGTGGCGATGACCAAGGGGGAGCCGGTCGAGGTGGTGACCATCCTGGTCCCCGACCCCGGCCCCGGCGAGGCCGTCGTGCAGGTGCAGGCCTGCGGGGTCTGCCATACCGACCTCCACTACCGCGAAGGTGGCATCAACGACGAGTTCCCGTTCCTGCTGGGCCACGAGGCGGCCGGCGTCGTCGAGGCGGTGGGACCCGACGTCACCTCCGTGGCCCCGGGCGACTTCGTGGTCCTCAACTGGCGCGCCGTGTGCGGCGAGTGCCGGTCGTGCCGCCGGGGCCGGCCCCAGTACTGCTTCGCCACCCACAACGCCACCCAGAAGATGACGCTCGCCGACGGGACGCCGCTCTCCCCGGCCCTGGGCATCGGCGCCTTCGCCGAGAAGACCCTGGTGGCCGCCGGACAGTGCACCAAGGTCGACCCGGCGGCCCGCCCCGAGGCGGCCGGACTGCTCGGCTGCGGTGTCATGGCCGGCATCGGCGCGTCGATGCTGACCGGCGAGGTCGGCCCGGGCGACTCGGTCGCCGTCTTCGGCTGCGGCGGCGTGGGCTGTGCCGCCATCGCCGGGGCCGCCCTGGCCGGGGCCTCCACCATCATCGCCGTCGACCTCGACGCCCGGAAGCTGGATCTGGCCGTGGAGTTCGGCGCCACCCACACGGTCGACGCCTCGGCGGGCGCCGTGGTCGAGGCGGTCCAGGCCCTGACCGACGGCAACGGCGCCGACGTGTGCATCGAGGCGGTCGGCAACCCGGCCGTCCTCGAGCAGGCGTTCTACGCGCGGGACCTGGCCGGCACGGTGGTGCAGGTCGGCGTGCCCACTCCGGACATGCGCATCGACCTGCCGATGATCGACTTCTTCGGACGGGGCGGACGCCTCAAGCCGTCCTGGTACGGCGACTGCCTGCCGAGCCGGGACTTCCCGATGCTGATCGACCTGTACCTGCAGGGCCGGCTGGACCTCGACCGGTTCGTGTCCGAGACGATCGCCCTCGACGACGTCGAGGAGGCCTTCCACCGCATGGAGCGCGGCGAGGTGCTGCGCTCCGTGGTGGTGATCCGGTGATCGAACGGGTCGTCACCTCCGGCACCTTCTCCCTCGACGGGGCCGACTTCGACGTCGACAACAACATCTGGGTGGTGGGCGACGACACCGAGGTGGTCGTCATCGACGCCGCCCACGACCACCGCCCCATCGCGGCGGCCGTCGGTGACCGACGCACCGTGGCCATCATCGCCACGCACGGCCACAACGACCACATCAACGCCGCCGTCGACCTGGCCGGCGCCCTCGGGGCACCGGTCTGGATCCATCCGGCCGACCGGATGCTCTGGGACGTCGTGCACCCGCACCGGGCCCCCGACGCCGACCTCGCCGACGGTCAGCTCATCGAGGTGGGCGGTACCACCCTCCGGGTGCTGGCCACACCGGGGCACTCGCCGGGCGGCGTCTGCCTCTACGACGAGGACGACGGCGTCGTCTTCTCGGGGGACACGCTCTTCCACGGCGGGCCGGGGGCCACGGGCCGGAGTTTCTCGGACTACCCCACGATCGTGGACTCGATCCGCGACCGACTGCTGGTGCTGCCAGCCGCCACGCGGGTGCTCACCGGCCACGGCGACGAGACGACCATCGGCGCCGAGGCACCCGGGCTGCCGGCCTGGGAAGCCGCCCGGTGAGCCCCACGGCCGAGCTCCCCACCCGGGCCCGGGTGGTCATCGTCGGGGGCGGTGTCATCGGGACCTCGATCGCCTACCACCTCACCAAGCTGGGCTGGGCCGACGTCGTGCTCCTGGAACGCGACCGGCTGACGTCCGGCACCACGTGGCACGCGGCCGGCCTGATCACCTCGGCCGGCATGGTCGACGAGACGGCGCTGTTCATGGCCCGCTACTCGCGGGACCTCTACGAGCGCCTGGAGGAGGAGACCGGGCTCTCGACCGGCTTCCGGGCCGTCGGCCACCTCTCGATCGCCACCAGCGAGCACCGCATGGAGGCGTTGCGGCGCGAGGCGCTGTTCGTCAACGGCTTCGGCGTCGAGGACCAGGAACTGTCGCCGGCCGAGATCGCCGCGATGTGGCCGCTGCTGCGGACGGACGACCTCGTCGGCGGCCTGTACGTGGCCGACGAGGGGCGGGCCGACCCGGTGGGCGTGGCCATGAGCCTGGCCAAGGGCGCCCGCGCCGGTGGTGCCGTCATCGTGGAGGAGTGCCCGGCGACCGGGGTGACGGTCGAGCGGGGCCGGGTGACCGGCGTGGTGACCGACCGGGGCACCATCGAGTGCGAGTACGTGGTCAACGCGGCCGGCATGTGGGCCCGCCAGTTCGGCGCCCTCGCCGGCGTCGACGCGTCGAACCAGGCGGCCGAGCACTACTACCTCATCACCGAGCCGATGGAGGGCGTGCACCGCGACCTGCCCGTGGTCGAGGACCCCGACTGCTACGGCTACTTCCGCCCGGAGGGTGACGGGCTCCTGGTCGGGCTCTTCGAGCCACTGGCCGCGGCGTGGGAGCTCGACGGCGTGCCCGACGGTTCGTCCTTCCTCGAACTGCCGCCCGACTACGAGCGGCTGGCGCCCTTCGTCGACCTCGCCATGGCCCGGGTACCCGCCCTCGCCGACACCGGCATCCTCAAGTTCTTCTGCGGTCCCGAGTCCTTCACGTCCGACGTCCACCCCCTGCTCGGACCGGTGCCGGAGCTCGACAACTACTTCATCGCCGCCGGCCTCAACTCGCTGGGCATCCTGATGGGTGGCGGCGTGGGCACGACCATCGCCAGCTGGATCGTCGACGGCGAGCCGCCGGTCGACGTGACGGGGTACGCCATCGACCGCACCTCCCCCCACGAGTCGACCCGGGCCTTCCGCCGGGAGCGGACCACGGAGCAGCTCGGCGTCCTGTTCGGCGACGCGGCGTTCCCCTCGTGGCGGCCGCGCACCGCCCGCAACATGCGCCGGTCCCCACTCCACGACCGGTTCGTCGAGCTCGGCGCCAACTTCAACTCGTCGGTGGGCTGGGAGTTCGTCGAGTGGTTCGAGGGCGACGACTTCCCCCTCCCCCCGGCCGAGGGCTACGCCCGGGGTGCGTCGTTCGAGAAGGTGGCGGCCGAGCACCGCACGGTGCGCGAGGACGTCGGCATCATGGACATGACCCTCATGGCCAAGTTCATGGTCCAGGGGGCCGACGCGGCGGCGGTGCTGTCCCGCCTGTCGGCCAACGACGTCGACCGCGAGGTGGGCCGGGTGGTCTACACGCAGTGGCTCACGCCCAAGGGCGGCATCGCCGCCGACCTGACGGTGACCCGACTGGCCGAGGAGCGGTTCCTCGTGGTGGCGTCCGACATCGTGCAGCGTCGGGTGGAGCCGATGGTCCGCCGGACCGCCCGGGACGGCGAGCACGTGACGGTCACCGACGTGACGTCGGGGACCACGCTGCTGTCCGTGCAGGGCCCACGCTCGCGCCAGCTGCTCGGCCGGCTCACCTCGGCCGACCTGTCCAACGACGCCTTCCCCTACCTGACCGCCCGCCCGATCGACGTCGGGTTCGCCCCGGCGCTGGCCCTGCGCGTCACGTACCTGGGTGAGCTCGGCTACGAGCTGCACGTCCCGACCGAGTACGGCCTGCTGGCCTACGACTCGCTGATGGAGGCGGGCCGGGACCTCGGGGTCCGGCCGGTCGGTCTGGCGGCCATGGCCGGGCTCCGGCTCGAGAAGGGCTATCGCGACCTCGGGGTGGACATCGACAACACCGACAATCCGCTCCAGGCGGGCCTGGGCTTCGCCGTGGCGTTCGACAAACCGGGCGGCTTCATCGGGCGCGACGCGCTGGTGGAACTCCGGGCCACGGCGCCGTACCCGGGCCTCCTGGTCAGCCTGCTGGTGCAGGCCCCCGAGGTGCTGCTGTTCGGCAACGAGGCGGTCCTCTGCGACGGCGGCTACGTCGGGTACGTCCGGGCCGGCGCCTACGGCCACAGTGTGGGCGGTGCCGTGGGCCTGGCCTTCCTCGAGCACCCCGCCGGGGTGACCGCCGAGTGGCTGGGCTCCGGCTCGTTCGCGGTCCGGACCCCGGCGGGCACCTACCCGGTCACGGTCAGTCGGCGCCCGCTCTACGACCCGCAACGCCGCCGGATCATGGCCGAGGACTGAGCCCGCAGCCCCGGCGCCGGCGCCGGGATCAGAGGTAGCCCTGGGCGATGTCCTCGATCCACCAGGCCGGCGCGGCGTTCATCAGCGTCGACAGGTCCCAGTAGTCCCACCAGCGGACGATCTGGCCGCCGCGCAGCTGCTGGACCGAGACGAACGGCAGGGTGACCTGTTCGCCGGTGTGCCAGTGCCACGTCTCGGTGTGCTCGGTGACCACGGTGCCGCCCTCGGCCACCATCAGGCGCAGGTCGTGCTCGTAGCCCGAGATCCGGCCCAGACCGAGCTGGAGCCGGGCCACCACCTGGGCCGGGCCGCGGGCGACGTCGTCGGCCGGTGACGGCACATCGGTGTACTCGCTGTCCTCGTCGAAGAAGGCGCCGATGGCGTCCCAGTCGCGGGCGTACAGCGCGGCCCAGAACTGCTGGACCCGTTCCTTGTCGGCGGCGGCGTCGGACATGGGGCCATCGTGGCACGGCGACGACCGTCGGGACGGCGACGGCCCGGATCCGAGGAGGGCCGATCGGCCCTTCTCGGCCCCCTCCCCGCCTCCCCTACGATGTCCCGGCACCCCCCGACACGATGGAGGCACCGGATGACCGACGGACCCAAGCTGGACTCGCACCACCGCAAGACGGTCGAGCGAATCTTCACGCACCCGACCAGCCACAACATCCAGTGGCACGACGTCGTGTCGCTCCTGCAGGCCGTGGGCGAGACCGAGGAGGTCCACGACGGCCGGTTCAAGGTGACCCTCGGCGACGAGACCCAGACGTTCGACGCCCCGAAGGGCCACGACGTCGACACCCAGCAGATCGTCGACCTCCGCCGGATGCTGAAGGGCATCGGGCTGGGCCCCGCGTAGGGCCCACCCGGCTACTGCTGGGAGGACCCCCGAGCGATGATGCCGTCCCGTCGGGCCTGGAAGGCGGCCGGGTCGAACCGCTCCCGCATCCACCGACCGGACCAGCGGGCCTCGTCCACGTAGGAGTCCGCGTCGCCCCGGTGGGCCAGCGCCAGGTACATGGCGCGCAGCTCCGCCACGGTGGCGGGGTCGGACTCGGCCACGGCACCGGCCAGCTCGAGGGCGCGCGGCAGCAGCTCGTCGTGGGCCACCACCTCGTTCACCAGCCCCCATGCGCACGCCGTCGCCGCGTCCACGAAGTTTCCGGTCAGGGACATCTGCCGGGCCCGGTTGACGCCGATCAGCTGGGGCAGGCGGATCGTCATGCCGCCCGCCGGCAGGACACCCACCCGGGCATGGGTGTCGGCGAAGGTCGCCCGTTCCGAGGCGATCAGGAAGTCGCACCCGAGCG
This sequence comes from Acidimicrobiaceae bacterium, assembly GCA_003157945.1. The sequence continues at coordinate 7,236 of PMFY01000381.1, forward strand.
CGAGCTCGAGGCCGCCGGTCACGGCCGGGCCGTTGATGGCGCCGATGACCGGCGTCGTGGTGTCCGGCGTCAGGCCCCGTCGCACGACCGGGGGGCCGGAACCGTCGTCGCTCGCCGTCCGGGGGGCGGCGGCCACGTCGTCGTAGGTGCGGGCCAGGTCGGTCAGGTCGAGGCCGGCGCAGAAGGCCGGGTCCCGGCCCGTCAGCACGACCGCCGCCACGTCCGGGTCGGCGTCGGCCTCGGCCATGGCCGTGCCGAGCGAGGCGATCATCGCCGCGGTCAGGGCGTTTCGGGCCTCCGGTCGGTCGAGGATGACGAGGGCGACGGGTCCACGGCGTTCACTGGTGATCACGCCCACCTCTCTACCACCGCCGGGACCCGGGCGACCGGTCCGCTGGCATGATGAGACGGGCCGCCGTACCCGCGCCACGAAGGGAGCCCGCCGTGACCGTCGAGACCGACCCCGCCGCCACCGTCCTCGGGGCCGCCGCCTACGTGGACCCCGCCCGGTACGAGGCCGAGCGCCTGGCCGTGTTCGCCCGGGAGTGGACGGCGGTCGGGACCGCATCGCTGGTGGCGGCCCCCGGCTCGTACCTGTCCGTCCTGGTCGCCGGGTTCCCCCTGGTCGTCGTCAACGACGGGGGCACCCTGCGGGCCTTCCCGAACGTGTGCCGCCACCGGTCCGGCCCACTGGTCGACGAGGCGTCGGGCACCTGCGGCCGTTTCGTGTGCCGGTACCACGGCTGGGCCTACGCGCTGGACGGCACGCTGACCTCGGCCCGCGACTTCGGCGCCGAGGTCGACCCGGCCGACTTCTCGCTGACGGCGGCCTCGGTGGCCACCTGGCGCGGGCTCCTGTTCGTGGCCGTCGACCCGGCCGTGCCCGACCTCGGGGAGTGGTTGGGCCCGGTGGCCCGCCACAGCACGGCCTTCCCCATGGAGGAGTTCGAGGTGACCACCCGGTCGAGCCATGAACTGGCCGCCAACTGGAAGGTCTACGCCGAGAACTACCAGGAGGGCTACCACATCCCCCTGGTCCACCCCGGGCTCCACCGGCAGATCGACAGCACGCGCTACGAGGTCGAGATCGACGGACGGGCGACCGTCCACCGGGCCCCCACGCGGGACGGCGCCGTCACGAACGGTGCCTGGCTGTGGCGGTTCCCCGGCCTGGCCCTCAACCTGTACCCGTCGGGGATGTGCCTCGAGAGCTACTGGCCCACGGGTCCGACGTCGACCCGGGTCGAGTACACCTTCTGCTTCGCTCCCGGGACGCCGGTGGCGGAGGCCGAGGCCTCGGTGGCCAGTTCGGTGGCCATCCTCGACGAGGACCGGACCATCTGCGAGGCCGTGCAGCGCAACCTCGGCTCCGGCCTGGCCCGCCCGGGCGTCCTCAGCCCGCGCCACGAGGCCGGGGTGGCCCTGGTCCAGGCGCTGGTGACCGACGCCCTCGGCGGGGCCTGACCGCGTGCTCACCCTCCTCACCCGCACGGCGCACGACTCCTACGCCGACGAACTGGCCCGGCCCGGGGTCGGGTGGCTGGTCATGGAGGTCGACGGCAGCCTGACCGGACCCGACGGATCCGGCGTGCCGTGGCCCGAGGCCCGGCCCGAGGTGGCCTGGGGCACGTCCGACCTCTTCCGCGCCGGCGCGCCGGTCGCCGCCTTCTTCCGCTTCCTGGTCGACTGCCCGTCGCTGCGGTGGTTCCAGTCACCGGCCGCCGGCTACGACAGCCCGCCGTTCCACCTCCTGGCCGACCGCGGGGTGCGGGTGTGCAACGCCCACGTCAACAGCCTGCCCATCGCCGAGTTCGTCCTGCGCGCCGTGCTCGACGAATTCCAGGGGGCGGCCGAGTGGCGGCGCCAGGCCGAGGCCTTCGAGTGGCGGATCCACGACTGGCGCGAAGTGGCGGGCACCACCTGGCTGGTGGTCGGACTCGGCCACATCGGCGGTGCGGTGGCCGCCCGGGCCCGGGCCCTGGGCGCCACGGTCATCGGGTGCCGTCGCACACCCCACCCCGACGACCCGGCGGACCGCACGGTGACCCCGGACCAGCTGGGCGAGGTCGTCGGCGACGCCGACGTCGTGGTCCTCTGCGCCCCGGCCACCGCGGGAACGCACCACGTCGTCGACGCCGGCTTCCTGGCCGCCATGAAGCCGGACGGCGTGCTGGTCAACGTCGGCCGGGGCTCGCTGGTGGACGAGGCCGCGCTGCTGGCCGCCCTCGACCAGGGCACCCCGGCGGCCGCCGTGCTCGACGTGTTCGAGCACGAGCCGCTCCCCCCGGACCACCCGTTCTGGACGCATCCCCGTGTCCGGGTCACCCCCCACAACGCCGCGGGCGGCTTCGGCCGGCTCCGCCGTCAGGCCGACCTGTTCGCCGCCAACCTCGACCGCTGGCTCACCGGCCAACCGCTCGAGCACGACGTCACCGATGCCATCAAGGAGCGTGGACGGTGAGCTACCGACCCCTGCCCGACGCCCCCGAGTGGTTCATCCGGGCGCTGGCCGTCCCGGGGGACGACCTCGTGGTCGACGTCGACGGCTGTGCGATCCACGCCCTCACGTTCGGCACGCCCGGCACCCGGGGCCTGGTCTTCGTCCACGGCGGCGGCGCCCACGCCCACTGGTGGACCCACGTGGCCGCCACATTCGCCGAGGGGTTCCGGGTGGTCTGCGTGGACCTGTCCGGACACGGCGACAGCGGGCACCGGGCGTCGTACTCGCTCGAGCGGTGGACCGACGAGGTGATGGCCGTGGCCGGTGCGGGCGACATCGCCGGCCCACCGGTCGTGGTGGGCCACTCGATGGGCGGCTTCGTGACCATCGGCACGGCCGCCCGCCACGGCAGCGGGGTCAGCGGGGCGATCGTCTGCGACTCGCCCGTGACCGAGCCCGATCCCGAGATCGCCTCCTACCGGTTGAAGGAGGCCTTCGGGCGCCCCCGCGTCTACCCGACGCTGGCCGACGCCCTCGCCCACTTCCGGACCGTGCCCGCCCAGGACCACTACCTCGACTACGTCATGGACCACGTCGCCCACCACTCGGTGCGAGCGACCGACGGCGGCTTCCAGTGGAAGTTCGACCGTGAGGTGTTCGCCCAGTTCGGTGGCGGCATGCGCAGCGTCGCCCTGCCCTACCTGTCGCAGGTCCAGTGCCGGTTCGCCCTGTTGCGGTCCGAGCACGGCCTCGTCACCCGGGACATCGGCCGGTTCATGTACGACGAGCTGGGCCGCGTCACCCCGGTGATCGAGATCCCCGAGGCCGGCCACCACGCCATGCTCGACCAGCCGCTGATCCTGCTGACCGCGCTCCGCACGCTGCTGGCCGACTGGGACCACTCCGAGCCCCGCCGCCGGGCCTGACCCCGGCGTCGACGGGTCGTCCTACCAGCCCGAGGCGGCCACGATCGGGGCGTTGAGGTGGGCGCCGGACATGCTGCCGTCGGCCGGTGCGTCACCGTAGTTGTCAGCGGCACCGGAGGCCGTGGCCACCCAGTAGCCGCCGCCGTCGGACGTGGAGATGATGGCGGTGGCGGTGTCGCTGCCCAGGGAGCCGGACGGGTCACCGTGTCCAGCGGCGTCACCGAAGGGGACGACCTTGCCGTCGGCGAAGAGGATCCAGTAGCCCCCGCCGTCAGGCGTGCGCACCGCGGACGTCACGTTCACCGACCGGTGCGACGGGGCACCGAGGTAGCGGGCGTCCCCGAAGGCGTAGACGTTGCCCGTGGCCGTGACCAGCCAGTAGCCGTCGCCCGTGGCGTCCGGCATGACCGCCACCGCCGGCCCGGCGCAGCCCCCGATCCCGGGGCACGAGCCGACGAACCGGGCGTCACCGAAGGCGAAGACGCCGCCGTCGGCGCCGACCATGAAGTACCCGGCGCCGTCGGTGGAGGGCACCATGGCCACGATGGGCGCCGCCAGGGGGTGTGCGCCCGAGGACCCGGCCGGCGAGAACCCGAGTCCGGGCAGCGAGCCGTAGAAGCCGGAGTCGCCGAAGGCGAAGATGCCGCCGTCCGAGGCCACCAACCAGTAACCCTTGCGGTCGCCGGTGGGCGAGATCCCGACCACCGGCCGCTGCAGCGTGAAGCTGCCCGTCGAGCCGTAGAAGCCCGCCGAGCCGAAGGAGAAGATGCCACCGTCNNGGGTGCCGCTGACCGCCCCGGTGTCGGCGTCCACCGTCAGCCACTTCGGTGCGCCGGTGAGCGAATAGGTCGGATCGGGGAACCCGGTCGCCGCGAACGTGTAGCCGTACGCCTTGCCCGGCGTGGCCGTCAGCGGAGGTGACGTGCGGTAGAGGACCGGTGGCGTCGGGGTCGACAGCGGGGCCACGGTCACCACACGGATGGCCGAGGCACTGATGTCCTCGTCGTCGGTGACCGTGAGGGTCACCGAGTACGAGCCGGCCGACGTGTAGATGTGGGTCGGTGTCGGNNCCGACGATGGGGTTCGTGGTGGTGACCGAGAACGCCGGGATGGGCACCGTCGCCGACGCCACGGACGGGAACACCCCCACCAGGACTCCGGACACCAGGAGGACCAGGAGGGCGGCGAGCACCGGGGTCCTCCCGGGCCTCCGCCCTCCCCGCCTGCCCTCGGGGTACTGCCTCATCATTTCTCCGAACCCTCGTCCAAACTTCCTCAGCTCCACCATCGGCACGGGACGGCCCCACCTTGAGCCGCGCGGCCGGGCGGCCGGAGGCCACGGCGGTACGACGGGGGCCGCCCGTGCAACACTGCAGGCGATGGGGGACGAGGAGCGCATCACCCGGCGGGATCTCCTGCGACGTGGGGCGATGGGGGGCCTGGCGCTGGGCGCCGTCGGCGCCGCGGGCGGTGCCCTCCTGGCGACCTGCGGCTCCCCGTCGACCGGGACCACGGCCACCACCTGGGCCTCGCCCCCCACGACGGCGCCGCCCGACACCGACGGCGCCCGCTGGTGGCTCGAAGGGAACTACGGCCCCGTCACGGTGGAGACGACGTCCACGGAGCTGAGCGTGACCGGCAGCCTCCCGCCGGAGCTCACCGGCCTCTACGTCCGCAACGGCTCGAACCCGCTCCGGGGCGTGTCCCCCCACTGGTTCCTGGGGGACGGGATGGTCCACGGCGTGCGTCTCGATGGCGGTTCGGCGTCGTGGTACCGGAACCGGTGGGTCCGCACTGGGCTGTACGCCCACGGGGGCGGCCTCGGGGCCACGGGGGCGCCCGGGGGCACGGCGACCCTCTCCAACGTGTCGGTGGTGGACCACGGCGGCGCCACCCTCACGCTGGGCGAGGTCGGCATCCCCTACGCGCTCGACCCGGCCGATCTGTCGACCGTGGGCCCGGTGGCCGGGTACGGCGGCACCAACGGCAACATGACCGCCCATCCCAAGACCGACCCCGCCACCGGCGACCTGCACAGTTTCGGCTACGGGTTCAGCGAGCCGTTCCTCGAGTACCGGGTGCACGACGCGTCGGGCACGCTGCTCTCCGACCAGCCCGTGGACCTGCCCCGGTCGGTGATGATGCATGACTTCGCCATCACCGGGCACGACGTGATCTTCATGGACCTGCCCGTCGTCTTCGACCTGGCCGGAGCCACCAGGATGGTCGCCGACCCGTCGTCGGAGGCGGTGCCGTTCCGCTGGGCGCCGTCGGTCGGTGCCCGGCTCGGGGTCATGCCCCTCGGCGGCCCGACGTCCGCGATCCGGTGGGTCGAGATCGAGCCCTGCTACGTGTACCACACCATCAACGCCGTCCGACACGGTGGGTCGATCGTGCTCGACGTCTGCCGGCTGGACTCCACCTTCGCCCCGGCGACCCTGGCCAGTGCCAGCACGCGGCACCGGTGGACGCTCGACACGACCGGCGCCCGGATCCGGTTCACCGACGAGGTCGTGGACGTGCCCCCCGCCGACCTGCCCACCATCGACACCCGCCGGCGCGGCACCACGTGGCGGCACGCCTGGCTCGGCGAGCTGGCGTCGCGCCCGGGGGCGGTCTCGTTCACCGGATGCCAGCACATCGACATGGCCACCGGACGCCTCGACCGCTGGCAGCCGGGCGACGGCCGCACCAGTGGCGAGTGGCTCTTCGTGCCCGGGGGCCCGGGCGAGGGCGAGGGCTGGGTGCTGGCCTTCGTGTACGACGCGGCCACCGACCGGTCGTCACTGGTGGTGCTCGATGCCCAGCACGTGGCCGCCGGCCCGGTGGCCGAGGTGCATCTGCCGGTCCGGGTCCCGTACGGGTTCCACGCCGCCTTCGTCACCGACTGACCGGAGCGTCCACCGGAGGGGTCGCCCGGCGGCCGGCCCCTCCGCGGGTCAGCCGGCCGGGTCGTACAGGGTGGGGATGGCCAGCGGCTCGCGGTTGAAGGTCGGGTACTTCGGCTTGGCCTGGGCCCGGTAGTGGTCCGTCGACACCACCGGGTCCTTGTCGAACTCGGGGATCACCCTGGTCCCGAACGTCTCGATGGTGGCCAGCGCCTCCTCGTAGGACGTGGCGTCGCCGGGCAGGCCGAAGCAGACCTGACTGGCGCCGTAGTCGACGAACGGCTGGAGCTGGTCACACACCTCCTCCGGGCTGCCGCAGAGCAGGTAGCCACCGTCGATCAGCGCGTCGAGCTGGTCCTCGCGGGGCGGGCGGGGTGGCTTCGGCCACCGTGAACCGCCGGGGCCGGGCATGGTGTCGTGATACAGCGACACCATCGAGGGCAGGTAGCCGTTGCCCGTCCGGGTGGCCTGTTCGCGGGCGGTGGCCCGGTCGGTCGAGCACCGCACCGCCGTGGTGATCATGACGTTGTCGTTGACGAACTCGCCCACCGGGTCGGTGCACTCCGAGATCCCCTTCTTGTAGGCCTCGATCCACGGGGCGACGTCGTGGACCGACGAGAAGGTGAAGCCGAGGGCGCCCTGGCCGAGGCGGCCGGCCTTCTCCCACGTGGCCGGCGAGCCGACGGCCAGCCAGAACGGCGGGTGGCCCGGCCCCCATGGCTTGGGCAGCACGTTGTGGGGCACGTCCATGTCCCAGTGGGTGCCGTGGTACGTGTAGTCCTTCTGCTCCCACATCCGCACGATCTCGTGGATCACGTCGTCGTAGTCGGCGCGGGTCGACTCCTTGTCGTGGATGTTGAGAGTGCCGATCTCGTGGCTGCCCGCCCCCCGGCCCGTGCCGAACTCGAACCGGCGATCGGTCAGGTGGTCCAGCGTCGCCACCTTCTCGGCGGTGCGGACCGGGTGGTTGACCCGGGGCGAGATGTTGAAGATGCCGGCGCCGATGTGGATGCGGTCGGTCGAGGCGGCCAGGAAGCCGGCGTGGACGCCGCTGGCCGACATGTGCGAGTACTCCGTCAGGCCGTGGTGCTCGGTGAGCCAGGCGAACTTGAAGCCGTACCGGTCGGCGGCCTGGGCCAGCTCCATCTCCCGGGTCAGGGCGA
>PMFY01000283.1 GCA_003157945.1 Acidimicrobiaceae bacterium
GCGAGACGACGCGCTCGGCCAGGGTGGTCTGCACGTTCCCGTCGTTGCAGTCGGCCAGGGTGAACACCACGTCGTCCAGGCCCGGCAGGTAGCTGCCCGAGGACCAGACCCCTCCACAGCCGTCGTCCAGGACGGTCCCCCTGGCGTTGACGTCCGTCTGATGGATCCAGACGGGATCGCCGGTCTGGAGGCTGGCCGCCACGATGTAGCCGCGTTCACCCGGCTGACCGTCGGTGCTGGTGCCGAAGTAGATGTTCCCGTTCTCGACGATGGGCGACGAGAAGATCCGGGTGGGGTCGGTGGTCGGGCTCGGGGGCCGTTCGGGCCGGCCGTCGTAGACGTGCTTCCAGTAGAGCTGACCCGTGTCCGCGTCGATGGCGTAGAGGGTGTAGCCGCCCCCGACGATGACGAGGTTCGGACGGCTGCCGTCGCCGGGCTCGTACCAGGCGGTCGACGTCACCAGTCCCCCGTCGGAGTCAATGGTGCGGGGACTCTGGCCCGGGTACGGCGTCACCGCGGTCTGGGAGTCCAGTTGGTACGACCAGCGCAGCGCCCCGGTGGCGACATCGACGGCGTAGAACTTCGTGTCCCAGGACCCGAAGTAGGCCACGCCGCCGACGATCGTCGGGGTGGCGGTGACCGCGTCCCCGGTGGGGAAGAACCACGCCTCCCGCAGCGAGTCGACGGACGAGGGGGTGAGGGTCGTGGGCCCCGTGAAGTCGTGCTCGGGCCCGTTTCCGTAGCTCGCCCAGCTGCCGGAGGGCAGCGCACGGGCCGGAGCCGTCGTGGCGGTGGAGGCGGTGGAGGCGGACAGGGTGTCGGCACCGGCCGAACAGCCCGCCGCCACCAGGACGGTCGCCAGCAGGACGCCGATGGGCGCGAGCCGCCGATGCCGGGAGGTCCCGTCGGACATGGTCATTCCCCTTCGGAGGGGCTCTCGGGGGTCGGCAACGGGGTCCGGTGGTCGGGGAAGGGACAGAGCTGTCTGGTCGGGACGCAGATGGTCACGCTCGTCGGGAAGGCGAAGTGGCCCGCGACCGTGGTCGGCGGCGCCGGCTTCCGTCCGGATCCGAACCGGATGGACATGACCCGACCTTCGTAGTTCGCGGGCCCGCAGTTGGTGAGCGGAGCCGAACAGGTGATGTGGATGTCCACGAAGTAGAGCGTCCCGTCCGGAGCGAACGCCATGCCGAACGGATTGAACCCGCTCGGGTCACTGCCGAAGTCGGCGAGCGACTCCCCGGTGACGCTCGGTCGGTCCACCGGGGTGCCGGCCGCCGTGAACCACTTGACCACGGCATCGTCCGCTCCCCCGCCGAAGATCGACGAGATCGCATAGCAGTCGCAGGTCGGGTCGTGGGCCACACCCATCGGCACCGGCAGGTTGTCGGTCGTCGCCTGGAAGAACACCGACGACCGGATGAGGGACCGCGGGTAGCGGCCGTCGGGGCACTGCGAGGCGCTGGTGGGGAACGACGCATGGTCGAACTCGAGCACGTCCCCGGGGAACCCGCCGGAGGCCGATCCGGCCTGGGGCACCAAGATGCTGCCATCCGGCAGAGCGGTCATCATGCCCGGCTGGGAGAGTCCCCCGGAGCCGTCGGTGTGGTTCGGCCCGACCCCCCCGGCGTCGGGTCCGTAGAGCACGCACGCCGAGGTGTAGGACGGCGCGAACCACTCGACCAGCCGGCCGTCGGTCGGCACGGGGAAGGAGCCCTGGGCCGTCCCGATGTCGCTGGCGAAGATGTTGTGCCGGCCGTCCACGGCGCACCCGGTATAGGTGGACTGCCCGTTGAACACCCCGGTGCTGTCCGCGGGCGCATCCTGGCCCGGCAGGCCGGGCGCCATCCGGAAGGGCCCGGGCACGTACAGCGTCTGGCCGGTGAACCCGCCGTGGACGTTGTTCACCTCCTCGCTGTCGGCCGGCTGCTTGAACGGGAGGCTCGGCGGGCCCCCGGGATTGAGCTGGCTCGGATTGGTCGGGTCCGAGCCACCGATGAACCGGCCGGAGCCGTCGTTGAGGACGCACGTCTGCCCGTTGAGGTCCCACGGGGCCATGAGCTGCCCCTGGGACCGGTCGGACGAGCTGTAGTAGTCGACCTCCTCGTCCTGGTCCCAGTAGACGAGGTAGCCCGACCGGGGAGCGGACGACGTCGCCGGCGGCGTTCCACCCGATGCCGGAGCCGCCGCCGTGCTGCAACCGGACAGGACCACGGTGGCGACGAGAAGCGCTCCCAGGACCGATCGGCGTCGGCCCTCGGGACGGTGACCACCGGGCCGGAACGGCAGGGCAGCGCTCACGACGGGCCTCCTCCGGTCGGATCCGCTAGGGCACGGACGCAGTTGTTGGCGGTGTCGGACACCAGGATCGAGCCCGCCGGTGTCACGGCGACACCGAGCGGATTCGAGAGGGCCGCCGCCCCGGCCGGCACCGGCGACCGCCGGGACGTCTCGCAGCTGGCCGTGCCCCCACCGGCGATCGTCGCCAGCTCACCGGCCACCATCGGTTGGCCGTAGAAGGTCCCGGTCGATGCGGCCACCACCGAGATGCGGTCGGCCGCCGAGTCCGCCACGATGAGGTTGCCCGCCCGGTCGACGGCGACGCCGGCCGGGGAGGAGAGCTCGGCCGCCACCGCGGGCCCACCCGCACCCGACTTCCCCTGGGTGCCGTCACCGGCGACGGTGTAGATGTCCGCGGTGGTCATGGCGGTCCCGTAGTACGACCCGGTGGAGCCGGCGACGACCCGCACCCGCTCCCCCAGGTAGTCCCCCACCACCACGTTGCCGTGGGCGTCGACGGCCACGCCGATCGGCTGGTCGATCGATGCCGAGGCGGCCGGTCCGCCGTCGCCGTCGCTGTTCGCGTCGCCCGTGCCGGCCACCGTGTAGATGTGCCCGGACACCACGCGCCTGTCGAAGGCGGTGCCGTCCACCGCGGCGATGAGCCGGACGCGGTTGCCGTAGAACTCGGTGACGTAGACGTTGCCGGCGGAGTCGAGCGCCACGCCCTCGGGGGCGTAGAGCTCGGCGTCGGTGGCGGGCCCGCCGTCGCCGCTGCTCCCGACGGCTCCGGTCCCGGCGAGGACGTACAGGTCGCCGGCGGTCATCGAGCGGCCGTAGAACTCACCGCTCGAGGCGGCCACCACCAGCACACGGTTGCCGGCGAACTCGGCGATGACCAGGTTGCCGTGGGCGTCGAACGCCACTCCCGAGGGGGCGTCGAGCTCCGCCGCCCGACCCGGGCCACCCGCGCCGGAGGCGCCGGCGGCCCCCGTGCCGGCCACGGTGGTGATGGCGCCGGCGACCAGCGACTGCCCGAAGGCGTGTCCGCTCCGCGCGGCGACGAGTCGCACCCGGTTGTTGTTCTGGTCGGCCACGGCGACGTCGCCGGTACCGTCCGCGGCCACCCCGGTGGGCAGGTTGAGGAGGGCGCCGGGCGCCGGCCTCCCGTCGCCCGAGTACCCGCCGAGACGGCCGGTGCCGGCCACCGTCCCGATCGATCCCGCGGCGATGTGGTGGCCGAACGCCGGTCCGGTGCGCGACGCGACGACCCGGACCCGATGGTTCCCGGTGTCGGCCACGACCAGATCACCGTTGCCCTCGACCACCACGGCACCCGGACGGTCGAGCGAAGCGTGCCCCGCGGGTCCGCCGTCACCGCTGAAACCGGCCGTGCCCGTGCCCGCCACCGTGGTGATGTCGCCGGACCGCACGGACCGCCCGAGGACGGACCCCGTGCTGGCGGCCACGACCCGGACACGGCTGTTCCCCGTGTCGGCGACGAACAGGTCGCCTCGTCCGTCGACGGCCACGCCGGCCGGCCGGTCGAGCTCCGACGCGGTGGCCGGGCCGCCGTCCCCGCCGTAGCCGGCACGACCCGTGCCGACGACCCGGTAGATGTCGCCGGCGGTCATGGGGACCCCGTAAAAGGTGCCGTCCGTGGCCGCCACCACCCGGATCTGGTTGTTGGCCAGGTCCGCCACGACGAGGTTGCCGTGGCTGTCGATGGCGAGTCCGTCGGGCTGGTCGAGCTCCGCCAGGACCGCCCGGCCCCCGTTGCCCGTCGACCCGGTCGTCCCGGTCCCGGCCACGGTGTAGATGTCTCCGGCGGTCATGGCGACCCCGTAGAAGGTGCCGTCCCTGGCCGCCACCACCCGGACGGCGGCATTGCCCGAGTCGCAGATCACGAGGTTGCCGGAGGCGTCCAGGGCGAGGCCGGCCGGATAGGCCAGTTCGGCCGCCGGTGCCGGCCCGCCGTCGCCGCTGTATCCCCAGGTGCCGTCGCCCGCCACGGTGGAGACGGACCCGGCGGTGACCGACTGGCCGAACCGGGTACCACTGGAGGAGGCCACCACGCGGACCCGGTTGTTCTGGTCGTCGGCCAGGTACATGTCGCCGGCACCGTCGGACACGAGTCCGTCCGGCGTGTTGCACGAGGCATCGGTGGCCGGGCCCCCGTCCCCCCCGTAGCCGGACGTGGCGATGTTGCCGGCGCACGCCACCGTGGTCTCCGCGCCGGACGGGGCGAGGGACCGGACGACCATGGTCGTCCCGTCGCCGATGTCGAGGGAGCCCGCGTCGGTGGTCCCCAGCGACACCGGGTCCTGCGCGATCGTCGCGCCCGGGCCCACCCCGGTGCCTCCGACGGCGGTCGACACGCCGGTCGCGGCGGCCGCGGCGGCCGCGGCACGGGGGGCGGCCGGGACGGAGCACACGACGATCGCCGCCGCCAGTACCACCGGCCGCCGCCAGCGGTGGGACCGCCGCGGACCCACCGTTCGGACGTTCACGGGCCGGGAAGTCGCCGCGTCGAGGCGCGACCCGCCGAAGTCTCCCTCCATGCTCCCCCTTCACATCTCCGGTTCCCCACATCCGGACACTCGGCATGACGCCGATCCCGTGACCCTAATCCAGCGCGTCCCGGCGTTGCTGGGGTCATCACCGCGGTGCCGACAGGCGGGACCTCGCCGGTCGGTGGCACCATGGGGAGGTCCGTGCCGCTGACGAAAGTTGACGCTGCCCATGACCACGCCCTTCCGCGGGAAGATCGAAGTCGACATCCGGGACTCGACTCCCGACTGGACGCCCTACCTCGCGCCGAAGGCACCCGCAGGGGCGCCGAACGTCCTCATCATCGCCTGGGACGACATCGGCTATGCCACCATGGACTGCTTCGGCGGCCCCGTCGAGACGCCGAACATGGGCCGGATCGCCGCGGCCGGTGTGCGCTACGGCAACTTCCACACCACNNGCCCTGTGCTCGCCCACCCGGGCGTCGCTGCTGACCGGCCGGAACGCCACGACCAACGGCATGGCGACGATCGCCGAGTTCGCCAGCGGGTTCCCCGGGATCTCCACCCGGATCCCCTTCGAATCCGGGTTCATCTCGGAGGTGCTCGGGGAGCAGGGATACAGCACCTACGCGGTGGGCAAGTGGCACCTGACCCCGGGCGAGGAGTGCAACCTGGCGGCCTACAAGGGCCGATGGCCGCTGGGGCGCGGCTTCGAGCGGTTCTACGGCTTCCTCGGCGGCGAGTCGTCGAGCTGGTATCCCGACCTCGTCCACGACAACCACCAGATCGACGCGCCGGCCACGCCCGAGGAGGGCTACCACCTGTCGAAGGACCTGGCGGACCGGGCCATCGAGTTCATCCGCGACGGCAAGGTCATCGACCCGGACAAGCCGTTCTTCATGTACCTGGCGTCCCAGGCCGCCCACGCCCCCCACCACGCCCCCGAGGAGTGGATCGAGAAGTACGAGGGCCGGTTCGACCAGGGGTACGAGGCGATCCGGGCCGAGGTGCTCGCCCGCCAGATCGCGCTCGGCCTCCTGCCCGCCGACACCCAGCTGACCCCGATCAACCCGCACGGCGAGCCGGGGCGGACCGGGCCCGACGGCCAGCCCTGGCCGGTGCTCGACACCGTCCGCCCGTGGGACTCGCTGAGCGCCGACGAGCAGCGGCTGTTCTGCCGGATGGCCGAGGTCTTCGCCGGCTACGTGTCCTACACCGACCACGAGCTCGGCCGGGTGCTCGACTACCTCGAGGAGTCGGGACAGCTCGACAACACGCTGGTCGTGGTGATCTCGGACAACGGCGCCAGTGGCGAGGGCGGGCCCGACGGTGCCTTCAACGAGTGGTTCTTCTTCAACGGCGTCCCCTCGACGTCCGCGTCCAACCTCGAGCACATCGACGAACTCGGCTCGCCGAAGTCGTACAACCACTACAACACCGGCTGGGCCTGGGCCTTCGATACCCCTTTCCCCTACTGGAAGCGGTGGGCCGGTTACGAGGGCGGGGTGGCCGACATGTGCCTGGTGTCGTGGCCGGCCCGGGTGCCGGCGTCGGGCGAGGTCCGCCAGCAGTACGTCCACGCGGTCGACGTCGTCCCGACGGTCTACGACCTCCTCGGGATCGACCCTCCCGACGTCCTGAGGGGCTACACCCAGTTCCCGATCGAGGGCGAGAGCTTCGCCGCGTCGTTGACCGATCCCACGGTGCCCGGCAAGCGGTCCCAGTTCTACGCGATGTTGGGGCAGCGGTCGCTCTACCACGACGGCTGGCTCGCCTGTTCGCTGCACCCGCCCATCAGCGGCTGGGGCGGTTTCGGCAAGGACGAGTGGGAGCTCTACCACCTGGAGACCGACCGGTCGCAGTCCACGGACCTGGCCGCCTCCGAGCCCGCCCGTCTCGAGGAGCTGAAGAGCCTCTGGTTCTACTATGCCGGGATCTACAACGGCCTGCCGCTCGACGACCGGTCGGCACTGGAGCAGGTGCTGGCCGACCGTCCGCACCCCGGGCCCGACCGGACACGGTACGAGTACTACCCGGACATCGCCGACGTCCCCGAGGTCGCGGGCGTGGCGGTCAACGGCCGGTCGTTCACGATCAGCGCCGGTGTCCGGGTGGCCGACGGTGCCGAGGGCGTCGTCTACGCCCACGGTGGGGTGGCCGGTGGCCACAGCCTCTACGTCAGGGACGGACTGCTCCGGTACACCTACAACTGGCTGGGCCAGCAGCTGCAGGAGTTCGTGGCCGACCGCCCACTGACCCCCGGGGACCACGTCCTGGTCGCCGAGTTCGTGGCCGCGGGTCCCAGCGACGACCCCGCCATGCCCGGTGCCCACGGCACGATGACGCTGTACGTCGATGACACCACGGTGGCGTCCGGTGGGCTCACCACCCAACCGGGGTACTTCTGCCTGGTCGGCGACGGCATCTGCGTCGGCCGCGACAGCGCGTCACCGGTCACGCCCGACTACACGGCGCCGTTCCGGTTCACGGGGGGCGCCATCGACAAGGTGGTGGTCGACGTGTCCGGCGACCGGTACGTCGACCACGAGGCCCAGGTCCGGGGCTGGTTCGCGCTGGACTGACCCCGTGCCGGCGCCGGTGGTCCGGCGTGGCGGCCACCCACTCCGACAGGTCGCGCCGCCCGTCCCCACCGTCGCCGACGCTCCGCCGCGGTCGTGACCCGGGCGGACTAGCGTCGGCCGCGATGGCGCTGTTCCCCGATCGCTCGCTGGGCCTGGCTCCGGCCTCGGTCCGCGACTACCGCGAACTGGCCCGTCGGCGGCTCCCCCGCCAGCTGTTCGACTACATCGACGGCGGCGCCTACGAGGAGTCGACGCTGCGGGCCAACATCGACGACCTCGCCGCCATCCACCTGCGCCAGCGCGTGCTGCGGGACGTGTCCGAGCTGCAGCTGGCCACCACCGTGCTGGGCCAGCCGCTGGCCATGCCCCTGGTGCTCGGACCGGTCGGTCTGGCCGGCATGTACGCGCAGCGCGCCGAGGTGCAGGCGGCCCAGGCGGCCGAGCAGATGGGCATCGCCTTCTGTGAGTCGACCGTGTCCATCTGCAGCATCGAGGAGGTCGACCGGGCCACCTCCGCGCCGTTCTGGTTCCAGCTCTATGTCATGCGCGACCGGGCCTACGCCGAGGACCTGATGTCCCGTGCGTCCGCTGTCGGCTGTCCGGTGTTGGTGCTCACTGTCGACCTCGCGGTCGTGGGTGCCCGCTACCGGGAGGTGCGCAACGGCATGGCGGCACCCCAGCGTCTGCCGGGCCGTGCCGTCCAGGCCCTCGACTTCGGCCTGCACCCGCGCTGGGCCCGTGACGTGGCCGTCCGGGGCCGGCCCCACACCTTCGGCAACCTCGAGAAGGCGGTGCCCGGGGCGACCAGCCCGGACGCGTTCAAGGAGTGGGTGGACCACCAGTTCGACCCCTCGGTCACGTGGGACGACCTCGACTGGGTGCGCCACACGTGGCCCGGGCGGCTCGTGCTCAAGGGCATCCTCGACCCGGAGGACGCGCGCCGGGCCGTGGACGCCGGCGTCGACGGCATCGTGGTCTCCAACCACGGTGGCCGCCAGCTCGACAGCACGCCGTCCACGATCGCCGCCCTGCCGGCCGTCGTCGAGGCGGTGGGCGACTCCCTCGAGGTGCTGGTCGACGGTGGCATCCGCAGCGGCCTCGACGTGGTGAAGGCCCTGGCGCTCGGGGCCCGGGCCTGCCTGCTGGGCCGGGCCTGGGCCTGGTCGGTGGCCGCCGGCGGGCGCCAGGGCGTCGTCGACGTGCTGCACACCATGCGGGGCGAGCTGAAGGTGGCCCTGTCGCTGACCGGGTCCGGCGACGTCCACGCCCTCGACCCGAGCGCCCTGCTCGACGGAACCGGTCGACCCCTGGGCGCCTGACGGTCGAGCAGGGCGGCCTGCGGTCAGGCCAACGGGGCGGGATCCGCTCCGAGGAATCCGGCGTCGCCGTAGGCGAACACCCCACCGTCGGCCGCGGCCAGCCAGTAGCCCTGTCCGTCCGGAGTGGCCTCGATGCCGGCCACCGGCTGGTTGAGGTGCACGTCGACGGCCGAGCCGTGGAACGACGCGTCCCCGAACGTGAACACGCCTCCGTCGGAGGCGACGAGCCAGTAGCCCTGTCCGTCTGGCGTGGCGGCCACGCCCACGACGGGCCGGTTGAGGTGGGTGGCACCCTCGGACCCTCGGAACTTCGCGGTTCCGTAGGAGAAGACCCCTCCGTCGGCGGCGACCAGCCAGTA
>PMFY01000181.1 GCA_003157945.1 Acidimicrobiaceae bacterium
CCACGATGGTGTGGTTGTCCTCTTGGTTGGAGATGATCCCGGTCCCCTGATGGAAGAAGAAGGCGTCGTCGGGGAAGTAGAACCCTCCCGGTGGGGGCGGCATGGTGGCCGAGGGGTACTGCCATTGCAGGTTGCGGGCCGCGTCGATCACAAGCAGACGGTCGTTGCCTCGGTCGGCGATCAGGAGATGGCCCTGGTAGGGCGCTCCCGCGTCGGCCCCGCCGACCGGTCCGCCGTAGCGGCTGGGCCGGAGCGAGATCACGCTCGCCAGCGATCCCGAGGCGAGGCCGGCCTGGTCGGTTCCCGACTGCTGGGCCACCTCGCCTCCCACGAGGTACCCGATGGCGGACTTCCCCGTGCCGACCGTGGCGTACCCGCCGAAGGCGACGGCCTGGGGAAGCAGGCCGGCGTCGGCCACCCGATGGGTGCGTTGGTCGAATTCGTAGAGCTGGGTCAGCGTTTGGCCCCCGCCGGTCTGGCCGCCGGCGAGGTAGATGTGGCCGTCGATCACGAAGGCGGCCGCGCCGTACAGGGCCTGGGGCAGGCTGCCGACGACGTGGGCGGTGTGGGTTGCTGGGTCGATCTCCTGGATCGCCGCCGTGGCGTTGACCGCGCTGCCGGCGCCGCTGCCCGTCTGGCCGCCGAACGAGAACACGTTGCCGCCGAGTGCGACGACGGCGGGGTAGCGCACGGGCACCGGAAGGGTCGCCACGCTCGCGAAGTGGGTGCCGTCCGTGGTGGCCAGGACCGAGGGCTCGTAGGTGGTGCCGTCGTAGCCGCCGACCACATAGGCCGTGGCGGACCGACCGGAACCGATGGTGGCAACGGCCAGGTCGGACCGGGGCGTCGGCAAACTCCCGGTCACGGTGCCGACCGTGGTCGTGCCCGGGGCGACGGTCGCGGTCGGCACGGTGGGGGTCGGAACGGACTGGATGGTGGCCACCGTGTCTGGCGACCCTCCACCCAGTACGTAGGTCGACGCGCCCAGTGAGACCGCCGCCGCATCGTGGACCGCGGCGGGCAAGGTGCCGCCGGGTGTGGCCGCACCGGTCGCCGGGTCCACCGAATAGACCGACGCCACCGACGACTGTGACGGGGCGAGTCCGCCGAGGACGGTGAATCCACTGCCGTTCGGCACCACGCCCGGGCGGGAGACGGCAGCGGGCAATTGCCACGACAGCACTCCGGCCTCGAGGGAGGCGGGCCGGGTCGCCACCTTGACGGCGGCCGTCGGGTGACCACCGCCGGCCGGGGCGGCGGTGGTCGTGGGCGTCGACGACTTCGACGATCCACCGGCGGACACGACGACGGCGACGATGACGACGACGACGGCGAGCACGCCGAGCAGCGTGGCCCGCCGCCGGTTCCTCCGCACCCGTCGCCCTTGTTGTCGCGCCCGTCGGTCCACCTGACCCCCCTCGTCCTGTCTGCTCATCCCTCGTCCTGTCTGCTCGTCCGATCCACCCGAGCCCGTCGTCCCGTCCGCTCGTCAGGCCCGCTCGCCCGACTCGGCCGGTCTGCCTTTCCGGCTGCTCGACCGTGTCGGTCATCACGGGTATGGCGCCCTCCCGGCGGATCGGACCGTGCGGCCCGACCAGCACACAGTGTGCCAGCGTCTCGCCGTTCGCCCGGCGTTGCCTGAACGACCCCATCTCGTCTCCCGGGGGCACCGGTTCGGGTCGAGTGTGACCTCACGGGCATTCGATCCGGCGCGGGTTCGAATGACCTCCACGGAATCCTCGAGGCGGTCGGCATGGTGGGCGTGGTGTCGTCGACGAAGGCCACTCCTCCGCCGGCGGGTTCCAGGGTGTGGAGGCGAGCGCAGCGCAGGGGATCTTCCGGCAGCGGCACGGGAGTCGACCACGATCCGGTTCCCACCTGCTCGATCGGTGAGAGGACCGTGCCCGCCCACGCCTGTCCTCGCACCGGGTCGGTGGCCATGACGACACCGGCACGGTACACGCTGTCCCCGTCCCGGACGGACGGCTCGGCGATCGCACCACCGGACGAGGCGACCGCCAGTTTCGGCGGGAGGCCGGGGCGCCCGGCGCAAATCCTTGTACCGGAGCCGTCCGATGCCTAGATTGACCCGAAACCTCCCCGTCCCGGGGACCTGTGAGGGAAGCCGGTTGGAGCGCACACCCATGATCGACGAACTGTGGCGGTTGTCGTGGCGGGCCACGCGCCCCCGGGCATGGTGAGTCCCCGGGCATGGTGAGTCCCGTGGGCCCAGCGGGCCCCGTGGGCCCAGCGGGCTCGCTCCCCACCCGCGCCCCTCGGGTCCGGGTCGGCACCGTCGACGACCTCCGGCTCGAGCGTCTCGTCGCCGGGTGGCCGGACGCCCTCGTGGAGATCGACCGCAGCGGCGTCGTGCTGGAGTGGAACGCGGGCGCCGAGTCCGCTTTCGGCTGGCGGCGCGACGAAGTGGTCGGCGCCTTCGTGACGGACACCTTCCTGATCGGTACGTTCGCCAAGTCGCCCTTCGGCCTGCTGGCCGCCGACACGACCGGGGCATCGGCCGGACCCATGACCGGGTCCGTCACCGACGGGACGCTCGACCTTGACTTGGAGCTCCGCCACCGCGACGGGCGCCGCATCCGCACCCAGGCCCGGTTGATCGTGCTCGGCCAGGGGAGGGAGCGCTCGGTGGCCGCCTTCTTGCGCGGCCCGACCGTGCGGCTGCCGCCGGAGCCGGAGAGCCGGGACCGACCCACGCGTGATGGCCTGACCGGACTCGCCGATCGCGCCTCGTACCTCGTCCGTCTGGGCGCGGCGGCGGCGACCCACGCCGGCACCCCGGGGCGCGTCGCCGTGGTCCTGCTCGACCTCGACCGCTTCAAGGCCATCAACAACTCGATGGGCCACGCACTGGGTGACCGCGTACTGGTGTCCGTGGCCCGTCGACTCGAGCAGATCGCCGGTGACGTCGAACTCGTGGCTCGCTTCGGGGGTGACGAATTCCTGGCACTCGTCACCGATCCGGGCGGTGGGGCGGAGCAGCAGGCGGCCGCCTTCGTGGCGCGGGTCCGGGATGTCCTGGCCGTTCCGATCCCGGTGGACGACGCCGAGGTGTTCCTCGACGCCTCGGTCGGCGTGGCCCTCAACACCTTCGGGGCTGACGACCCCGACGACCTCCTCGCCCACGCCGAGGCCGCCATGTACCAGGCGAAGCTGCGGGGCGGCTTCGGCGCGGAGACCTTCGACGAGTCACTGCGGATCGAGGTGCTCGACCGTATGGCGACCGAGCACTCACTCCACCGGGCCCTGGAGCGATGCGAACTGCTACTGCACTACCAACCGGTGGTGGAGCTGGGTGGGGGCTCGACCGTGGGGGTCGAGGCGCTCATCCGTTGGGACCATCCCGACCAGGGCCTGGTGGCGCCCGGCCGGTTCATCCCGGTGGCCGAGGAGAGCGGTCTGATCATCCCCATCGGCGCCTGGGTGCTCGAGGAGGCGTGTCAGCAATTGCGCCACTGGCAGCGCGGAACGGACGTCGGCGGCTCCGTCGAGGTCAACCTCTCGGCACGCCAGATCGACGACCCGGGCATCGTCGCCACGATCGAGGAGATCCTGGAGCGGACCGGGTTGCCGGCCGGGCACCTGACCCTCGAGATCACGGAGAGCGCACTGATGCGCGATGCCGCCGCCGCCCTGATCGTCCTCCGTGCCCTGAAGGGGCTCGGTGTGCTCCTGGCGATCGACGATTTCGGCACGGGCTACTCGTCGCTGAGCTACCTGCAGCGGTTCCCGCTCGACATCCTCAAGGTCGACCGCATGTTCGTCCACGAGCTCGAATCCGACACCGGTGGCCGCGAGATCGTGTCCGCAGTGGTCAGCCTCGCCCATGCCCTGGGACTGGAGGTCGTGGCCGAAGGCGTGGAGACCGAGCAGCAGCTCGAGATCCTGCGGGCGCTCGAGTGTGACTACGCCCAGGGCTTCCTCTTCTCCCGGCCGGTGCCGGCCGCCGAACTCCGTTCGATCTTCTCCTCGGCCACCAACGTCTGACCTCGACGAGGCGGCGCAGCCGGACACCGCCCAGGTCAGCGGCGTGGTCCGACCGGGGTTCCGCCCGTGGTGGCCACCACAGCGGCTCGATCGCGTGCCGGCCGCCGCCTCTGGTTGATGCTGGGAAGCGAACGGGTAGGGGTAGTGTGATCCGGTCAGACGGCCAAGGGGACGCATGGACATTCTGGTACTTGGAGGCGATGGTTTCTGCGGGTGGCCTACCGCCCTGCACCTGTCCGCTGCCGGCCACGACGTGACGATCGTGGACAATCTGAGTCGGCGACGGATCGACGAGGAACTCGGAGTCGAATCCTTGACGCCGATCCGGCCGATCGAGGAGCGAGTCGAAGTCTGGCGGGAGCTGACCGGGTGCTCGATCGACTACGTGCATCTCGACCTGGCCCGGAACTACGACGGACTGCTGTCGTGCCTGATCGATCGCCGCCCCGATGCCGTCGTCCACTTCGCCGAGCAGCGGGCCGCCCCGTACTCCATGCGGGACAGCCGGGCGAAGCGGTACACCGTCGACAACAACGTCAGCGGTACCCACAACCTCCTCTGCGGAATCGTGGAGTCCGGGCTGGACATCGCCATCGTCCACCTCGGCACCATGGGCGTCTACGGGTACGGCTGGTCGGGCAGCGCACCGATCCCCGAGGGCTACCTGTCGGTCCAGGTGGCCACCCCGACGGGCGACCTCGAGCGGGAGATCCTCCACCCGGCCAACCCGGGTTCGATCTACCACATGACCAAGACGCTCGATCAATTGATGTTCGCGTTCTACGCCAAGAACGACGGGCTGCGGATCACCGACCTGCACCAGGGGATCGTCTGGGGTACCCAGACACCCCAGACGGCACTCGACGAGCGCCTGATCAACCGGTTCGACTACGACGGCGACTACGGCACCGTCCTCAACCGGTTCATCATGCAGGCCGCCCTCGGCCACCCGCTGACCGTCCACGGCACCGGTGGGCAGACCCGGGCGTTCATCCACATCCGGGACACGGTGCGGTGCGTGGAGATCGCCCTGGCCCATCCGCCGACGCGTGGTGACCGGCCCGCGGTGTTCAACCAGGTCACCGAGACGTATCGCGTGGGGGAACTGGCCGAACTGGTGTCCGGCCTCACCGGCGCGGAGATCGCCTACCTGCCGAATCCCCGCAAGGAGGCGTCCGAGAACGAACTGACAGTCACCAATGACCGCTTCCTCGCCCTCGGGCTCGAACCGACGACCCTGTCCCAGGGCCTGGTCGAGGAGACGCTGGAGATCGGCCAGAAGTACGCCTCGCGTGCGGACGTCACCAAGATCATCGCCCGGTCCGTGTGGACCGCCGGTATGGAGACGTCTCCCGACCTCATGGTGGAGACACCAACGGTCACAGGCGTCAGCTGAGCCTGCCGCGTGCGGCCGAACTCGAGGCCTGGCCCCCGGGAGCGACAGCCCCGTCCGCAGATCTGACCGGCAAGCGCCGACCGCATGAGTGGACTCCATGGGTCGACCGCAAGCGTCGAACGCATGGGTCGACCGCGGACGTCGCCTGCACGGGTCGACCGCGGGTGGCATCCGCGGGCGACCACGATCGTCGTCCGTGGTTTGACGATCGTGGGTCGGTGGTCGGGGCGCCCGGATTTGAACCGAGGACCTCCTGCTCCCAAAGCAGGCGCGCTACCAAGCTGCGCCACGCCCCGTCGCCCGG
>PMFY01000220.1 GCA_003157945.1 Acidimicrobiaceae bacterium
CTGGCCATCCAGCGCAGCGTGTCGGTGGAGTCGTCCGACGGTGCCCGTGACGGCCTCCGGCTGTCGGGGATCGACCCCGCCGGCCTCTACCTCGGGAAGGCCGTCGCCGTGGCCGCCCAGCTGGTGGTCCTCGAGGCGCTCCTGACCGTCGGCGTGGTCCTCCTCTACGGCGCCCGCATCGAGGTGCCGTGGATGATCGCCGTGTCGTGCGTGCTCGGCACGATCGGCCTGGCCGCCACCGGCACCCTCTACGGCGCCCTGTCGTCCGGACTGCGGGTACGCGAGACGCTCCTGCCTTTCCTGCTCCTGCCCATCGCCGCACCGGTGCTGCTGGCCGGCACCCGGATCTGGCAGTCCGCCATGGCGGGCGGCGTCCCCGCGCAGGGCATGCAGTGGTTGCGGCTCCTCGTGGTGTTCGACGCCGTCTACCTCGCCATCGGCGTGGTCCTCTTCGGCCCCATCCAGGAGACGGCGTGACCCGCGACCTGACCGCCACGCCCGTCGACGGGTCGGCCGCCACCCATCCGCCCGCGGGTGCCGCCACGAACACCCGCGTGAGCGCACCCCCGACACCCTCGACGTCCGCCCGACGCACGGAGCGGACCATCGGGCTCCTCGCCCTCGTCGGGACGGCGGCCACGGTGTGGCTCGGCCTCTGGGTCACGCCACCGGACAAGGTCCAGGGGGACCTGGTCCGGCTGGTGTACATCCACCCGGGGGTGGCCTGGGTCGCCCTCTACCTCGCCTTCGGGCTGGCCGCGGTGGCGAGCCTGCTCTACCTGTGGCCCCGGACCCGCTCGCTGTTCTGGGACCGGCTGGCCGCCGCCGCCGTCGAGGTCGGCGTGGTGTTCAACATCTGCACCCTGGTGTCGGGCTCGATCTGGGGCAAGCCGACCTGGGGC
This sequence comes from Acidimicrobiaceae bacterium, assembly GCA_003157945.1. The sequence continues at coordinate 903 of PMFY01000220.1, forward strand.
GTCTGGTGGGCGTGGGACGCCCGTCTGACGAGCACGGCCGTGCTGCTGGTCCTCTTCCTCGGCTACCTGGCGCTCCGCCGGGTGCCGGCGGAGCCCGAGGTGCGCGCCCGACGCAGTGCCTTCGTGGCCCTGTTCGCCGCGGTCGACATCCCGATCATCCACTTCTCCGTCAACTGGTGGAACACCCTCCACCAGGGCGCCACCGTGCTCAACGCCAACCTCTCGCCGACCATCCACGGGTCGATGGCCTGGACCCTGCTGCTGGGCTTCGTGGCCCTCACGCTCGTCTTCGTCTGGATGCTGCTGGTCCGCTACCGCATCGGCGCCCTCGAGGACTGGCTGGCCGCCAACGAGCTCGACCTGGCCCTGGCCGAACGCCAGGCCGAGGGGGTCGCTGCGGGCGGTGCCCCGGTCGGTTCCGGCCCCACCGACGACTTCCCGACCGATCGGGTGGGGGTGGCCTGATGCGCTACGTCATCGCCGGGTACGTCTTCGTCCTCGCCCTCCTCGCCCTCTACGCCGTCGCGCTGCTGTGGCGCCGCCGGCGCCTGACGCAGGCGGTGGCCCGGGTGGCCGGACCAGGCGCCGCGACCGCACCACGGTCAGCCACCGGGCCGCCGGAGCCGGGGCCGTCGTGACCACCGCTCCCCCCGCCCCCCCCGCACCGCCGACACCGAACGACGCCGGCCCGGCGGCCGGGCCGCCGGACGGCCCCCGGCCCGCCGCCGTGGCGCGTCGGCCCGTCGTGCGCTACGTCGTGGTCGGACTGGTCCTGGTCGGCGTCCTCGTGTTCCTGCTCGTGAAGGGGCTGGGCTCGGCGCTCGACTTCTACCTGCCGGCCGACCAGGCCGTGGCCCAGAAAGCGACGCTCGGCGCCAAGACCTTCAACCTGGAGGGCGTGGTGGCGCCCGGTTCGATCCGTGCCACCACGGAAGGGGTCGACTTCGTGGTGACGTCCGGTGCGATCCGCCTGCCGGTGACGAACACCGGCAGCCCGCCCCAGTTGTTCCAGGCGAACATCCCGGTCATCGCCGTAGGGCACTTCTCGGGCGACACGTTCGTCTCCGACGAGATCCTGGTGAAGCACTCCTCGACGTACATCGCCGAGCACCCGCAGCGGGTCAGGGCGCCGAACGGCTCCAAGCGGTGACGGCCGGACCCCTCCACCCCTCGGCCGGTCCCGGTCAGCGGTGAACGGCACCCTCGGCCACACCGGCGTGCTGCTCGGCTTCGCCGCGGCCCTCGTCGGGATCGTCGTGCTCCTGGTGGGCCTGGTGCGGCGGCGCCCCGGCGGACTGCGGGCGGGACGGTTCTACGCACCGCTGATCCTGCTCGGCGGCATCGTGGCCGTGGTGGCGATGCAGCGGGCGTTGATCACCCACGACTTCTCGCTCACGTACGTGGCCGACAACAACAGCCGCTCCACCCCGCTGTTGTACTCGATCACCGGGATGTGGTCGGCGCTGGCCGGGTCGATCCTGCTGTGGGGCCTCATCCTCGGGATCTACGCGACCGGCATGGTCTGGCGGTTCCGCCACCGGGCGGACGACCAGCTGGTGGCCTGGGCGACGCTCGTGATGTACGTGGTGTGCGCCTTCTTCTTCGGGCTGATGCTCGGACCGGCCGACCCGTTCACCCACGTGTCGAGTGTGCCGCTCGACGGGCTCGGTCCCAATGTCCTCCTGCAGGACAACCCGCTCGTACTGTTCCATCCGCCCATGCTCTACCTGGGCCTGGTCGGCTTCACCGTGCCCTTCGCCTTCGCGGTGGCCTCGCTCGTGACGGGCCGGGTCGACGAGGACTGGCAGGGGGAGACCCGGCGCTGGACGCTGTTCGCGTGGACGTTCCTGACCATCGGCATCGTCCTCGGGGCCTGGTGGTCGTACCAGGTGCTGGGCTGGGGCGGATTCTGGGCGTGGGACCCGGTGGAGAACGCCTCGCTCATGCCGTGGCTGGTCGGCACCGCCTACCTCCACTCGGTGATGGTCCAGCAGCGACGCGGTCTGCTGCGGGTGTGGAACCTGTCGCTCGTCATCGCCACCTTCAGCCTGACGATCCTCGGGACCTTCCTCACCAGGTCCGGCGTCATCCAGTCGGTGCACGCCTTCTCGACGTCGTCGATCGGGCCGCTCCTGCTCGGCTTCTTCGGCCTCGTCCTGGCTGTCGGCGTCGGGCTGATCGCCTGGCGCGGCGACCGGCTGCGGTCACCCGGCGGGATCGACTCGCCCATGAGCCGCGAGGGTGCCTTCCTGGCCAACAACCTCCTGTTCGTGCTCTTCGCCTTCATCGTCCTGCTCGGCACCGTCTTCCCACTGCTGTACGAGGCCGTCAACAGCGGCGCCCAGGTGGCCGTCGGGGCCCCGTACTTCAACCGCCTGATCATCCCGATCGGCCTCGGGCTGCTGTTCCTGATGGCGGTCGCCCCCGCACTGCCGTGGCGCAAATCGACCGCCGAGATCATGCGGGGACGCCTGGCCGTGCCCGCCGCCATCGGCGTGCTGGTGGTGGTCGGGTGCGTCATCGGGGGGATCACCGGCATCGAGCCGCTCCTGGCCTTCGGCCTCGGGGCCTTCGCCGCGGCATCGGCGGGCCGGGCCCTGGTGCTGTCGGTCCGGGGAGCCTGGCGGTCGGCCCGTGGCGCCGGTGCGTCTCCGGCCCGGGCCACCCTGGCCGGGTGGCGCGGGTTCGTCGGACGGGCCAACGGCGGGATGGTCGTCCACATCGGCGTGGTGCTCATCGCCGTGGGGCTGGCGGCGGCTACGGCGTTCGGACAGCGGGGGACCGTCGTGCTCGCCCCCGGGGAGAGCGGCACCTTCGCCGGGCACACGGTCGAGTTCGTCGGCACCCGTGTGGTCCGCACGCCGTCCCACCTCAGCCAGCAGGCACTGCTCCGGGTGGACGGGGGCGCGGTGTTCACGCCGGCCATCAGCCAGTTCGGTACCGGCACCCAGGCGGTCGGCACCCCGGCCATCGACTCGAGCGTGACGTCCGACGTGTACCTGACCATCAACTCGATCCCGGCGAAGGGTGGGCCGTGGACCTTCGGTGTGGTCGTGCAGCCGCTCGTCATGTGGCTGTGGGTCGGCGGGGTGCTCATCGTGGTCGGATCGATCCTGTCGGCCGTGCCGGGCCGCCGCCGGCGTCCCACCGATCCGGTGTCCACCCCGGTCGGGGCGGCGGCGCCCCCGGTCGCACCGGACCTGGATCCGGAACCGGAACCGGGGGCTCGGACGGACCGTGAGCCGGTCGGCGCGGGTGAGGCCACGTGACCGGGGTCCTCCCCCCGGACACGGCCACCGCCCCGCCGACCACCCGTCCGGCCCGGCGTCGTCACACCGCGCGCTGGGTCGCCGTGACCGTGCTCGTCGTGGCCGCCGGGCTCATCGCCGTGCTGGCCACCCGCCAGCCGGCCGCCGTGTCGGAGGTGCAGAGCCCGCTCGTCGGCACCCAGGCGCCCCCGGTCCGGGGCCTGACGGTGGACGGCCGGGCGTTCGCCCTCGCCCGGCCGCCCGGCACCTTCGTGGTGCTCAACTTCTTCGCCCCTTGGTGTGAGCCCTGCCAGGCCGAGGGTCCCGAACTGGTGCACTTCGCCTTCGAGCACCAGCAGGCGGGTGACGCCAAGATGGTGAGCGTCGTCTTCGACGACAGCGCGTCGGACGCCCGCTCGTACCAGGCCACCCTGGGGGCCACCTGGCCCACCCTCGCCGATCCCCAGGGGACGATCGCCCTCAGCTACGGGGTCCGGGCCCCACCGTCGACCTTCCTCATCGCCCCCGACGGCCGGGTGGTGGCCTACATCGTGGCGCCGGTGACCGCCGCCGACCTCGACGGCCTCATCGCGCGGGCCCGGGCGACCGGCGCATGAGGTCCC
>PMFY01000145.1 GCA_003157945.1 Acidimicrobiaceae bacterium
TGGCGACGACCTTGCCCTGGGCGGCGTCGATGATCCGTAGGTCCCACGAGCACCAGTCGGTGACCAGCACGTACTTGCCGTCCGGGGTGACGGCCACGTACTTCGGCACCAGGCCGACCTGGATGACCTGGTCGACCGCCAGGGTCCTGGTGTCCACCCGATAGACGTAGCTCGGCGTGTCCCCGGCGGCCGCGGCCGACGCCGGCGTGCAGGTGTCGCTGCCCTCGGGACCCTGACCCGGCCCGTACATCGAGTAATTCGACACGTAGACGTACCGGGCGTCCGGCGTGAACGCCGCCTCCACCGGTGCGCCCTGCACGGTGGCCCCACCCGGGACACCCAGTCTGGCCAGGTCGACCGTGTCCGGGATCGTCGTCACCAGGTCGCCGTCCGAGTTGTAGACCGTCATCGAGTGCCGGTACATCATGTTCTGGGCGAACACGAGGCCGGTGTCCGAGGCGTCGACCGACTTCGGGGAGATCGGCCCGCCGATGGTCTTCAGCAGCGTCATGGTCCGCTGGTCGGTGGGCCGCCCCGGCGGGACGTGGTGGAAGGGCGACGTCGTGGAGGTCGTGGTCGGGACCGTCGCGGCCACGTCGGCGGCCTTCTTCGGCCCGTGGCCCGCGCCGCCGGCCACGACCAGGACCACCGCGACCACGAGGACGGCCGTCACCGTCAGGGTCATCGTCAGACGCGTGCGCCGGCTGGGACCCCGGCGGTGGGCGGGAGCGTCGGGCATCACCTCAGTATCGCGGCCCCCGGGGCGCCGGACGCGCCAGGCCGGCGTCCCGCGCTACGGCCGGTCTTCCCCGAGATCGGCCCGGACGTCGTCCAGATGGTGGCGGCACTCGTGGAGCGCCTGGGCGGCGACCCAGTCGACGGTGCGGATGGCCGCCCGCGGCCAGCCGTAGAACATCGTGCGCCCACCGGCGCCGTCCGGCAGGCACTCGAGTGTCCGGGCGAACAGGTCGCCGGCGGACACCAGGTCCCGCGCCGTGACGGCGGGCGTGTCGCGCCCGTACAGCCCGAGGTCGACCCGCGGGGTGCCGAACAGCGGGTGCGGGGTCGGGTTGTCCTCGACGAGGGCGAGCACGATGCGGTCCCGCAGGTTGTAGAGCACGTCACGCACGTGGCACCCGTACCCGACCGGCGACCAGCGCTCCGGGGCGTACCGCTCGAGCGCCCGGGCCCCGTGGTCGACGAGCAGGTCGGCCGTGGCCGACGTGGCCGTCCGCACGCCGTCGGCCACCTCCGCGGGATCGGTGGCGTCCCAGGCGAATCCGCACACCTCACAATGCTCCATGGCTCCTCCGGACCGCCGTGCCGCCGGCCGGGCCCGGGCGCCGGACCGGTCGTCGTCGTCCACGTCGGACGAACCTACCGTCCGCCACGGGCCGGCGCACGGGCGGTGGGGCACAATGGGCCCTCGATCGGGGTGCCGTCGCGGTGCCCCCCCGGAGGGAGTGGACGTGAGCAGCAGCGCCGAGACCGAGGCCGTGGTGGAGCACCACATGGCCGCCCTGCAGGCCGGTGACATCGACACCGTGATGGAGGACTACACCGACGAGTCGGTGTTCATCATCAACCTGGGCGGTGTGTTCACCGGAAAGGATGCGATCCGCCCGTTCTTCGAGGCGGCGGGGCAGCCGGCGGGGTTCACCCGGACCTCCGCCCACGTGGCCGGCGACACCTTCTACGTGACCTGGACGGCGGACGGCATCGCCTTCGGCACCGACACCCTGGTGGTCCGCGACGGCAAGATCGTCGCGCAGACGGTGGCGATCGTCCTCGCTCCGTAGGGACCGGACCGGCCGGCGGACCGGGCGGGCGACACCGGGTCGTGCGTGCACACCAGGTCGTGGGAGCATGGCGCATGCCGTTCGTCTCCATCACCCGACTCCGCATCCGCACGCCCGAGCTCGTCGACGAGTTCGCCGCGGTGTTGCCCGGTGTCTACGGCCAGGCCGCCGACGCTCCGGGCAACCTCGGCATGGACCTGCTGGCCGATGCCAACTCCACCTTCTGGACCAGGACGGTGTGGACCGACCGGGGGGCCATGCGGTCGTACATGACCTCGGGGGACCATGCCGACGTCATGCCCCTCCTCCGTGACTGGTGCGACGAGGCCCATGTCGCACACTGGGAACAGGAGCACAGCGAGCTCCCCACCTGGGAGGAGGCCCACCGCCGACTGGTCGCCGACGGCCGGGTCTCGGCCGTCGCCCACCCGAGCCCGGACCAGGCGACCCGCACCGTCGCCCCTCCGGTCGTCGGCTGAGCACCCGCCCCGACCACCGCGCCGATCACCACCACCGACGTCCTGAGAGGACCCGAACCGTGACCACCACCACACCCGTCCGCTTCGTCGCCCACTTCACCGTGACGGATCCCGACCGCTACCGGATCTACGAGAAAGGCTTCTTCCCCATCCTCAAGGCGCACGGCGGCCGGTTCCTCACCTACGACGACGACGTGACGGTCCTCGAGGGCGAGCACGCTCCCGGCCGCACCGTCCTGCTCGAATTCGACACCGGAGAGGCGCTGACCGGGTGGTGGGAGTCACCCGAGTACCGCGAGCTGGCGGCCCACCGTCACGCCTCCACCACCACGCACGCCGTCTACGTCGTACACGCCCCGCCGGGCCGCTGAACGGGGGCGTCCGCACCCCCCGGGACGAGGACCGATCGGGAGCCGGCTACTTGAACCTCGGATCACCGGCCGGGAACCTGATCAGCTCGGAAATGTCGTGGTAGCGGTTGTGCAGGCCCGGTGCCGGTGCGGACGCCACGCACGGGCCCTTGCCGGATCCCGGCGACCTCGGCACCAGACGGCACGCCGCCAGCAGCCCGACGTAGTAGGTCTGACCGTTCAGGACCTCCGGCGTGGCCGTGCCGCCTCCGAAGGTGGTGAAGGTGTGGCTCCAGGCGAAGCACACGCGGATGTTGGCACCGGGCGGGCCCTGGAGGTACTGCCGCTCGAACTTGACCTTCACGCTCACGGTGGCGGACGACGGGATCCCGCTCGTCGACACCGTGGTGATCTGGGGTGCGTAGTCGTACGGCGTCGGGCTGGAACAGGTGAACTGCCCGTCGGCGAGGGCGATGAACAGCGACCCACCCGGGTTCGACGTCGACCCGGAGGCGGACTGCTGGGACGTGGTCACCGTGCCGGTGCAGCTCCCCTCGCACGGAACGGTCTGCTGGGCCGCGTCGACCTCGACCGGCACCGACGCGTCGGTGGTCACCGAGCCGGAGGTGACGCCCACGGTGATCGAGTACTCCGCGCTGGCCGAGTAGGTGTGCGTGCCGGACACCTGGAACGGGGTCCCCGCACCGCCCGGCTGGGTGACCGTGCCGGCGCTGGTGGCGCCGTCACCCCAGTCGAGCGACGCGCTGAAGTCGCCGGGGGTGGCGGCCGGATCGGGCGACGTGAACGTGGCCACCGTGCCGCTGAAGGGCGCGCCCACCAACTGGGCCGGGATGGTGGCCGGGGTGATCGACACCGGCTGCTCCGCCACGTCGAAGGTGGCCGAGCCCGACGCGGTGTTGAATCCCGCCGGCGCCGTCGAGTCGGTGACCGTCACCGTGTCGGTGTGCTGGCCGCCGGCGGCGTAGGTGTGGCCACCCGTCACGATGTAGGCGGTACCGGGACCGTCGGGCTGGCTGACGCTACCGGCGCTGGTGTTGCCGTCCCCCCAGGCCACCGAGGCCGCGAAGTCGCTCACCGGGGCGACGGAGGTCCCCACGTAGAAGCTGGCCACCTGACCGCTGAAGGGCACCTGCGCCTGGGCTGCGATCGCCGTGGCGCTGACGTCCATGCCGGGCTGCAGGGCCACCGAGGTCACCGACACCGGCGAGCCCGACAGGCTGAAGTACGCGTAGTGGCCCGGCGTGACGCCACCCGCGAAGATGACGGTCCCGCTCGAGGCCGTGGCGGGGACGAGGGAGGTCCCCGGTCCTTCGTAGCCGGTGGGCCCGTTCTGGTGGGCCGAGAAGCAGGGGCTCGGATGGACGGTGCAGAAACCCAGGCCGTTGAGGGCGAACGTGTTCGGGCCGCTGAGAGCGACACTGGTCACGGTGACGCTGGACTCGTCGAGCATGCCGACGAGCAGGCCCGAGCCGCCGTCGAGCGGCGGCTGCGTGGCGTCGACGGCCACCGTGGCCGACCCGTTCGCGTTGATCGTGATGAGGGCGCCACAGCCCGTGTCCAGCCCGGCCGGCGGGCACTCCGGGAACAGCGGTGAGCCGGCGGCCCCGGCGATGCCGGGCACGCCCACGCTTCCCACCAGGGTCAGACCGAGCACGATGCTCGCGGCCCGCGCAGCAAACTTCTTCCTGCCCATCTTCATCCGTCCTCACGTCGTCGGTCAGGGGACCTGTCGACGTACCGCGATCCGCCGGTCGCGTCAGGCGATCCACCCTGGTATTCCGTGGTCAATGTACGTCGCGTGCAACTTTGGGTCAACATCCCCCGGGCGCATGTCACACTCCGGAAACCCGAACCTCACGGTCCGTGGGATGCGGGGGGCCGAGTGCCGGTGGCGACCACCCAACGTGACGCCTCACTCCTGCAGGAGGTCGGGCGTCCACACGATCCCCAGGCCGTCCAGGACCTCGTCGGCCTGGGCCAGGAGGTCCGCACCGGCGCCGGGTTCCGCCGACTCCGCCACCAGGCCCAGCACCCGTCTGGTCAGTGCGAGCTCGTGCTGCGCCTCGCGGGCCCCGGCGGCGGCCAGACTCCGGTCCAGGTCGGCCAGCGCCCCGGCGTGGTCGCCGCAGCGCGCCGACGCCGCACCGCGCACCCGGTGGAGGAGGGGGAGCTGGGCCGACACGCCGCCGAGCACGCGGGCCTGGGCGAGTGCCGCGTCGACGGTCTCGATCGCCCGGCCCGGTTCGCCGGCCATCAGCAGGCACTCGGCCCGACGCGCCTCGGTCTCCAGGGCGTCGGCCTGGCTGCCCACCGCCCGGAACTCGGCGACGGCGTCGTCGAAGAGAGCGAACGCCCCCTCGAAGTCCCCCCGCGCCGCCGCCGCCCGGGCCAGCATGGCCGAGGTGGCGGCGACGCCGGAGCGGTAGCCGGCGGCCCGCCACTCGCGGGCGACGTCGGTCAGCATGCCGACGCCCTCGTCGAACCGCCCCTGGTCGATCAGGATCTCCCCGATGTTGTACTGCTCGAAGACGGCCTTGACCGGACTGCCCGTCCGGCGATCGATGACCAGTCCACGCTGGTAGTACTCCATGGCACCGTTCCAGTCCCCCCGCCAGTAGGCGGCCATGCCCAGCAGGTTGAGCGCATTGGCCTGCCCCGGAAGATCGTCGAGGTCCTCGTAGATGGCCAGGGTCCGCTCGGCGTCCGCATACGCGTCGAGNNCCTCGGCGGCGTCGATGGCCCGGTCGCAGTACTCGATGGCGCGGTCGTGCCGACCGGCCTCCTGGGAGAACCGGCCGTACCAGCTCAGGAGCCGGGCCCGCAGGCCCTCCCCCTCCGGCCCGACGTCGGGGGCGGCCTCCAGCAGGCCCAACGCCTTGGTGATCCACCGCAGCGCCGTCGCATACCGGTCGAGCCAACCCTGGACCTGGGCCAGCTCGAGCATGACGCGGGCCTCGGCCACGGCGTCGCCGCGGACCAGCCGACGCGCCGCCCGGTAGGCCGCCGCGGCGCCCGCGTAGTCCCCGGCCTTGCTCCGGACATCGCCCAGCTCCTCGTGGACCCGGGACAGTTCGACCGGCGTCAGCGACCCGAGGCGGCGTCCGGCCGTGAGCGCCCGCTCGTAGAACTCGGCGGCCTCGAAGTTGGCGTAGACGCTCTCGGCCCGAGCGGCGGACTCGAGCGAGAACTGCCAGGCCTCCTCGAAGTGCTGGGCGTGGAGGAAGTGGAACGACAGGAGCTCAGGCTGCGGTTCGCCGGCGCGCCCGTCCTGGATCGCCCGGCCCGCCTCGAGGTGGATGTACCGGCGCTGGCGGAACGACAGGCCGTCGTAGGCGCTGTCGCGGAGCAGACCGTTGCGGAATCCGATGGTGCCCCGTCTCCGGCTGACGAACTCGTCGAGGCGGCGCCACACGGGGTCCGACCCGTGGGGCAGCTCGTCCAGGGCGGCGCGGGCCAGGTCGACCGGGAACGACCGGCCGAGCACCGACAGCTGACGGAGCAGGAACCGGTCGTCGGTGGCCAGACTGTCGATGCGGGCCGCCACCACCCCGTCGACCGTGTCGGGCAGGTTGTCGACGTCACCGCCCGCCAACGCGGCCGCCAGCAGTTCGCGCAGGAACAGCGGATTGCCGCCCGACCGGTCCACCAGGGCGTCGACCACCCGGGGCGACAGGGCACCGTCGGAGGTGACCCGGTGCGCCAGTTCGAGGGCGTCGGCCCGGTCGAGCGGTCCGATGTCGATGCGGGTGGCGAACCCGTCGGGTGCCGTGAAGCCGGTGCCGACGTCGCGTCGGGCGATGCAGATCAGCCAGGAGGTGAGCCCGACCGCTTGGGCGAGGTGACCGAACAGGTCGGCGGAGGCCTCGTCCATGAAGTGCGCNNCGCCGGAACTCCTCGCTGAGCTCGCGTGTCTCGTCGGTGTCCTCGACGGGTATGCCGATGGCCCGCGCGATCAGGGGCGCCCAGGGCAGCACGTCCGGCGCACGGTCACCGACGACGGACAGGAACAGCTCGGCCGTGGCGGCGTCGCTCCCCTCGGCGGGTAGGCCCAGCAGCCGGCGGAGCAGGCGGCGGACCACGTGGTAGGCGGTGGACGCATCCAGGTGCTGGCACGTGAACGTCAGGAGGTCCGTGCCGCTCGACCTCGATTCGAGCTCCGCCATCAGCCGCGACTTGCCCGAGCCCGGCTCACCGACCAGTTCGACCAGCTGACCGGTGCCCGCGGCCGCGCCGGCCAGGTGCCGCTCCAGCTCCTGCAGCTCGGGACTGCGGCCGACGAACGGGAGCCCGTCGACCGGACCGACGTCCCGCTCCCCCACGACGGCGCCGAGCAGGAAGGCCCGCACGGGCTTGGCCTTGCCCTTCACCAGGAAGGGCTCGAGCTCCTCGGTGGCGAACGAGGTGCGCGACCGGCTCAGGACGTCGGGCGACACCACGATCTGGCCCGGACGGGCTTTGGCCATCAGCCGGGCGGCCAGGTTCACGGCGTCGCCCATGACGGTGAACGTGCGGCGGTAGGTGGGGCCGATCTCGCCGACGAACACCGCGCCGCGGTTCACCCCGATGCGGACGGGCAGCCGGCTGCCCGCATCCATGACCTCGCGGACGCAGAGCAGCATCCGGTGGTCGTCGTCGCCGGACGTGGAGGGCGCGCCCGCCGTGAGGATGATCTTCCCCCCGTCGTGGTCGACGTCGGTGGCCAGGAAGGTCACGTCGTGGCGGTCCGCCGCCGTCTGCACGTTGCGCACCAGCTCGTCGAGCTGATCGGCCGCCTCGGCCGCCCCGCGCGTCCGGACGAGCTCGTCGGTGCCGTCGAAGTGCAGGAAGGCGATCGTCACCCGGCGGTGCTCGGGCTCCACGTGACGGGCCTCGAGCGTGTCGCGCAGTCCCACCGGGACGCCCTGACGGATGTCGGCGTCCGGGGCGACCTCCTCGAACGGGACGAACGGGTCGTCCGGTACCTCCGGTGCCCGCCTGAGGAGGAATCCCGGTCCCTTGGCCTCGCCGAGCAGCCCCGGCCGCAGGGCCGCCGCCGTGCTGGCGCTGACGACGATCTGACCCGCGTCGGCGGTGCCCTCCATCTCCACCGTGGCGCTGGCCGCCGGCCCCGTCACGATGAGCTCGCGGTGCGACCCGCCGACCAGGAAGAAATGGAAGTCGCCCGAGTGCACGCCCACCGACATCCGGAGCGACACCTTCTGGCCCAGGACCGTCAGCCGGCCCACCGTGCGCAGGGCGCGGCGCATCTCGACGGCGGCCCGACAGCCGCGCGCCTCGTGGGCATCGCCCGAGAAGTAGAGGAGGAGTGCGTCGCCGCCGAATTTGAGGAGCCGGCCGCCGTAGGCGACCGCCAGGTCGAGCAGGGCCACGAAGCAGTTGCCGATGGTGGCCGTCAGCTCCTCCGCCCCCACCTTGCCGTGCTTGGCCAGGGCCTCCGACAGCTTGGTGAAGCCGGAGATGTCGACGAACACCACCGTGCCCGGCTCCACGCGGTGCCGCTCCGCGGGCCGCTCGGCGATCCACTCGATGCTGAGCCGGGGGAGGTAGGGCACCAGCGAGTCGGTCGGGTACGTCCGCGGGTCAGTCGGGCGCGCCCGGCCGGGTTGCGCCGTGACCGTCCGGGTGGTGCGGGTGCGGGCCATGCGGACACAGTGTCCCACCTGTCCGATCGGGTTCGTCCGTCGGCCGTTCGACACCCGTTGCGGGGGGCCGTCGACAGCCCGGAGCGGGCCACGTAGAGTGCCCGCATGTTCGACACCGTGGTGGTAGGCGCAGACGACTCCGCGACCGCGGCGAAGGCCGTGGACGCCGCCATCGAACTGGCGGCGCTCTCGGGCGGGACGCTCCACATCGTGACGGCGTACAAGCCCAAGCCCGCCCAGGAGGCCGAGGTGCCTGACGAATTCCGCTACTCCATGGCGTCGACGGGCGCGGCCGACGTGCTGCTCCAACGGCTGGCCGACCAGGCCACCGCCGAAGGCGTCTCCTCCGAGGTGCACGCAGCCACGGCCGACCCGGCCGATGCACTGATCTCGGTCGCCGACCGCGAGAGGGCCGACCTCATCGTCGTGGGGAACAAGGGCATGAAGGGCGCCCGCCGCGTACTCGGCAGCGTGCCGAACTCGGTCGCCCACCGGGCCAACTGCTCGGTCCTCATCCTCCCCACCACCTGAGCACCGCCGGGCCCGGCGCGACGTGCGGTCGCTGGGCTAAGAAGGGGACCCGCAGCGCATCAGGCGGGTACGAACAACGGAGGTTGGGTCCATGAGTCAAGCGGGAGACGGTGTCCCCACGAAGATCGTCGTCGGCACCGACGGGTCGGCCACGGCCGAGCGCGCCGTGGCCAAGGCCGTGGCACTGGCCAAGGCCGTCGGTGCGGAGCTGATCATCGTGTCGGCCTACAACAACCGGGCGCCGTCGGGAGTCGCCGCCGCCGGCATCGCCATCGACTCGAGCTGGGTGGCCGCCGCCCAGGCCGGGGCCGAGGCGGTCGCCAAGGAGTCGGCTGACCGCGCCGGCGCCGAGGGCGTCACCGGCGTCTCCTTCCTGGCGGTGGCGGGCGATCCGTCCGAGGCCCTGCTCCAGGTGACCGTCGACCAGGCCGCCGACCTCCTGGTCGTGGGGTCCAAGGGGATGCACTCCACCGCCCGCTTCCTGCTGGGGCCCATCGCCAACAAGGTGTCGCGGCGGGTGCCCTGCGACCTGCTCATCGTCGAGACCTCCGAGTAGCGGGTCCCCCCGCCGGAGCGCCGCCCGTCCGGCCCGACGCCCGTGCAGGTGGCGCGGACGTGACGGGATGGTGACGTCCGTGTGACATCCCGTTTGCCGCCGTGTGAACACTCGCACGGCACCGCATCCGCCCTCGTCCGCGCGGGCGCGACCGGCTACGTTTCCCCACGTGTTCGCACCCGTCGCGCGCGTCAGCCGCTCGCTCCTCCACGGCGAGGTCGTCATCTGGCCGGCCGTGGTGGCCGGTGTGGCCGCCATGGTCGGATCGCTCGCGGCGGGTTCGCTCCACCGCGAGCTGAGTGTCGAGGTCGCGCTGGCCAGCATGACCACGTTCCTGTTCGGCGTGCTCCTGGCCTTCACCATCGCCCGGACGCGCGAGCGCCTGGTCCTCATCCGCGAGCTGGTCAGCGCGGGCAACGCCGCCCTCCAGTCGGTCCATCAGATGATGGCGATCTTCCCCGATCCGGACCGGTCCCGGATCCGTGACCTCGTGGACGTGCAGTTGACGACGCAGATCGACTACCGCCTGGTCGACAACCATCTGGCCAACCCCGCCCACGAGGCCCTGGTCGAGGCCATCTACGGGCTGGACCCCGTGACCCGCCAGCAGGAGGTCCTCTACCGGAAGCTGACCGAGCTCTGCATCCACATGGGCGCGTACCGGGCCAAGATCGACGCGGCCACCGGGGAGATCCTGCTCCCGGTGGAGTGGACCGGCATGTTCCTCCTCCTCGGGGTGATCGTGGCCATGCTCGTCGTGATGCCGGGCGGGACGCTGTGGGGGGCGCTCGTCGCCGGCGTACTCACCGGCACCCTGGTCACCCTGCTCATCGTGCTGCGCCAGCTCGACCGTCTCGTCTGGCACGAGGCGGCGTCGATCTGGGGTCCCACCTCCCGCCTGTTCCGGTCGATCGGTCGCGACCCCTACGTCCCCCGCCTGGTCATCGACAGCGGCCGCTACGTCCCGACCGGCCGGGTCCGCGTCGTCGACTACCCGGATCCCTACCCCGACCGCTCGCGCAAGGTGGTGACCGTGGAGGAGTTCGACGACGGGGCGCCACGCGGTCGCGTGGTCGTGCCCGAGAAGCCCACCCGCGCCGCCTGAGCCGGCGACCGGACCTCAGGCCCCGAGCCACACCTCGTTCGCCGCCCGCGCCGGGTCCACGACCCCGGCGGCCACCAGGAGGTCGCACACCGATGCCACCACGGAACGCGGCACGGTCCGGTTACGCTCCCCCAGGAACTGCCGCACCGACCCGTCCGGGGCCACCTCCCTGCAGTAGGACAGGGCACCGCTCGCCTCGACGCCGATGAGCACACTGCGCCCGGCCGCCACCGCCGCACCGAACGATCCGATGCAGCTGCGCAGCCGGCGGCCCCAGGCGACGAGCTCGTCGGACGTCCGGGGCAGGACCAGGCGCAGGTCGGCACCGACCTCGATGCCGTGGAGTGCCGCCACCGCAGCCGGATAGCGGAGGGCGGCGTTGGTGGGCGCGGGCGTCACCGCATTGGCCAAGGGGCGTTTCGTCACCGCTCAACAGCTCGATGAGGTCTCGGCCT
>PMFY01000188.1 GCA_003157945.1 Acidimicrobiaceae bacterium
TGGGGCGCGGTCAACGAGTGGACCACGCAGGCCGCCTACGCCCGTCTGGCCGGGCTCGCCGGCCATCCGACCCTGTCGGTCCTGCTGCGCCGGATCATGAAGCAGGAAGGGCGCCACATCGACTTCTACGCCACCGAGGCCTCGGGCCGGCTCTCGGCCAGCCGGGCCGCCCAGCGGGTCACCCGCTGGGCGCTGCACCGGTTCTGGGCACCGGTCGGATCCGGGGTCGTGCCCGACGCCGAGGTCTCGTTCCTGCGCGACTACCTGTTCGGGGACGACGACGGCCGGGCCATGGCGGCGCGGATCGACCGGCGCGTGGACCGGCTGCCCGGCCTCGACGGACTCCACCTGCTGACCGGGGTGACCGCGGCCTGACCCGCCGGGCCCCCGACCGTGCGATCCGGGATCGCACGGTCGGGGCGTCAATTAATCGGGGTGACCAGGTGCGTAACCCCGGCGCAACGGGGTACTCCCCTGCTAGAACGGAGACGATGTCGTCGCGTCGGCGGAGCCCCGACACGGGTCAGCCGACGATCAGAAGTGGGGGAGTCATGGCGAACCGCCGTCCGCAGCTACGCCGGGAAGAGACGCGCGCCCTGTTCATCGAGGCGGGCCGCGCCATCCTGAAGGAGAACGGCCTCGGTGCCGGAGGCGACGTGCTCACCCTGAAGCGGGCCCGTGACCGGGTGGAGTCCGACTTCGGGGTGCGCTTCGTCAACGCGTCGCTCATCGGACGGATCTGGAAGGACCAGTTCGACTACCAGACCGAGGTCCTGGCGACGATCGCGGCCGACGACAGCGTCACCGAGGTCGAGGCCTCCCTCGACCAGGTGACCTCGATGCTGGCCAATCTCGACGTGCGGTCCGAGCCGTCGCGTCGCTGGTCGCTGCAGGAGATGTGCCGCGTGGTCAGTGCCGTCCACCTCGACACCCTGCGGGGGTCGACGGACTGGGCGCTGTGGATCGGGATCCTGGCCACCACCGCGGTCGGGTCGGTGCCGTCGCGCCAGGAGCGGATCGACGCCGCCCTCCGGAAGTCCTATGCGGACGTGACGACCCAGATGGAGGCGATCTACTCGTCGCTCCTCGAGTTCATCGGCTACCGGGTGCGCCGGGGGCTCACCGTCCGCCAGTTCGCCATCGCCGCCGCCGCCCTGACCGAGGGCTGCGTGCTGCGTGACCGGGTCGACCCGGTGGAGATGAACGGGATCGTCCGCAACACCGGGCGAAACGGCGAGGAGCAGCAGTGGACGCTGTTCGGACTGGCACTCCACGGGCTCGCCGAGCAGTTCTTCGAGGTCAACGTCCGGTGGGAGCTCGAGCACGCGGCGCTGCTGGAGGTGGCGGACGCCGACGGCGCCGCCGACCCGGAGTTCACCTGACCGACGAACCCGGCGGCTGTTGCCGGGTCCCGGCAACTCTGCTGGACTGACGCCGAGCGGACGGCGGACGGGGCGCACCAGCGGAAGCGCCAGGGAACGGAGTCTCCATGGGCAGGACCGAACTCGATCCCCGGGCGGTGGCGCGGGTCATCGCCGCGTACGGGTTCGAGGCACTCCGGGGCCGCCGCGGCACCGGATCGGGGGCGGCCCCCTCCCACCGCCTGGCCGAGCTGCCCCTCGAGGGCCTCGACACCGACAAGCGGACGGTGGCCCGGAAGGCCGCCCGGGGCCTTCCGCCCGGTGCGCCACCGGCGTCGACGGCCACTCCGTTCGACTTCGCCATGGCGGCCCAGTACGACTGGTCGAGGAACGGTGGGCAGGCGAGCTTCCAGGCGGCGCTCGAGCTCATCCAGGAAGTCTTCCTCCCGCTCGGACCTGACGAGTACCTCGACGCCGCCGCCTCGCTGCTGCGGCTGACGATCCAGGTCGAATTCGACGAACCGGACAGCCCGTTCCTGACGGCGTCGGGTGTCGAGGCGCTCGCCCTCGACTACCTCCGGGGCCGGGAACTCCGCCGGTCCGCCGGTCCGCCGGCCGGCCGGGCCGCGTCCGAGGAGTCGCTGGCCTGGGCCACGTGGCTGATCGGGCAGCGGCGCCAGGAGTCACGCCAGACGTCGGAGGGGTACGAGGCCGTGCTGACCTTCCTGTTGCTGGTACTCCGACGCCGGCCCCGGCAGGGGTACTCGATCCCCCAGATCGTCCGGGCCCTCCAGTCGCTCTGGGTCGGCGGCATGCACCGGGCGTTCCTCGAACCCGAGCTGTACCCCGAGTACCACCGGAAGCGCCCGCCCGGCGAGGTGTCGGCGGCGACCGGGCTGCCCGTGGGCGACGGCCAGATCGAGCGCGGCATGGTCGACCTCATCGTGGTCATGACCGAGGAGAGCCTCTTCTCGGTCCGCCGGGACGACGTCGAGCGTGTGGTCGTCGCCGATGCGCTCGACCGCTACCGCACGGCGGAGGAGACCGTCCGCCTCGACACGGTCCTCCGGGTGACGGGGGCGGAGGCGGACAGGATCCGGGAGCGGTTCCCGACGGACGGGGACCTCGCCTCCGCCTGCGTGCGGTGGCTGGCGGGGGAGTGGACCGGATTCGAGTCGTTCGCCCACCAATTCCGGAACGCCGCGTCGGCCGGCGTCGTCATCCTGCTCGAGTGGGTCGGCGACGTGCGGGCGGAGTTCCCGGCGCTCCTGGCGGCGGCCGGGTTCGCGCCCGGTGACCCGGCCTTCGACGAGGTCGTGGCGTTCGTGTCCGTCGTGCTGGGCGGTTCGACGATCGGGGGCAGTGCCGCGCCGTGCCCGGCGGACGTCAAGCGGGCCCGCGCCTGCGTGGCGGCGGCCGCCGCGGGTGGGGACTGGCGGACACCGGCCGGTATCCCGGCGCCGAAGCGGCCGATGCCGGTGGCCTGACCTGGGAGTTCCTGACCGGTCAGCGGGGCGGGGTGGTTGGCAACCATGGGTCACAAAATGCTCACCGGTGAGCATCGGACCGGAGCGACACTGGTGCTGGGCGGCGGATCAGCCCATCGGCGACGGAGTGGGAGTTCGAGAGGACGGTCGGGCGGGGCTTCGGCGGGACGGTGGCCGGTCGGCGGACCGGTGCCACCCCGCCCGGGCCTCTCGTCTCCCCTCCCGCCAGCGTGCACCGACCGGCGGGGCACCGACCGGCGGGGCGCCGTCAGGCCGTGGCGGCGGCGGTGATGTCCTGATGCCCCGGGCCCGGCACGACGTGCACGTCCCGGGGGCCGACCCGGTGGCCGCAGGCGTCGCACACCATCACCAGGCGACTGACCGAGCCGCAGGCGTCGTGGACGACTTCGAGCGGGGGCCCGTCGGGGGCGGCGTGGTCGTCGCCCCACTGGCGCATCGCCGTGAGCACCGGCCAGAGGTCCCGGCCCTTCGGGGTGAGCCGGTAGTCGAACCTCGGAGGATGCTCGGAGTAGGGCACCCGGACGAGGATCCCGGTGTCCACCAGCTTCGTCAGCCGCTGCTGGAGGATGTTGCGCGAGATCCCCAGGCGGCGCTGGAAGTCCTCGAACCGCGTGACGCCGAGGAACGTGTCGCGGACGATGAGCATCGTCCACCAGTCGCCCACCACCTCGAGGCACTGCGCCACGGAGCAGTCCATGTCGGAGAAGCTCTTGCGTTCCACGGTTCCCAGACTAGTGGGTTGCATGATGCTACGCAATCCGTTATGGTGCATTGCATGACAGAACTCACTACGGACGGGGTGCTGACGACCGGGCCGGGCAGTGGCGACCGCCGGCGGGCGGTGTTCCTGGTGACGGCCCTCGGCGCGTTCATGGCGTCCCTCGACCTGTCGATCGTCAACGTCGCCTTTCCGGCGCTCGAGCGGTCGTTCCCGGCCGACTCCCGGGCCACGCTGGCCTGGATCATCACGGGGTACAGCATCGTGTTCGGCGCGCTGCTGGTCGTGGCCGGACGCACCGCCGACCGGTTGGGGAGCCGCCGGGTCTTCTTCGCCGGACTCGCCGTGTTCTGCCTCGGGTCGCTGCTGTGCGGTGTGGCGCCGTCGGTCGACCTGCTCATCGCCGGACGGGTCGTCCAGGGACTCGGGGCCGCCGCCCTGCTGCCGTCGTCGTTGGCGCTCCTCCTCGGCGCCTACCCCGACAGCCAGCGGTCCCATGTGGTCGCGCTCTGGGGTGGGATCGGTGCGCTCGCCGTGGCGACGGGCCCGTCGCTCGGCGCCCTGTTGATCACGGGATTCGGCTGGCGCTCCGCCTTCTTCGTCAACCTGCCGGTCGGGCTGGTGGCGTGGCTCGTCGGCCGGCGGGTGCTGGCGACGACGACGGCCTCCACCACCCGGTCGTCACCGGACTATCTCGGCGTCGCCCTGCTCGCCGGGGCCCTGGCCGCGCTGGTGCTCGGAATCTCGGAGGGCCCGGACTGGGGCTGGACGAGTGCCGGCTTCCTGGTCGCCCTCGGGACGTTCGCGGGGCTGCTGGCGCTGTTCCTCCGTCGGTCGGACCGCCACGCCGAGCCCGTCCTCGACCTCACGCTGTTCCGGTCACGGACCTTCGCCGTGGCCAACCTGGCGACGCTGCTCTACGCCATGGGCTTCTTCGCCATGCTGCTCGGCAACATCCTCTTCCTCACCAGCGTCTGGCACTACTCGATCCTGGTGGCCGGACTGGCCGTCACCCCCGGTCCACTGGTGGTGGCGGTGGTGTCGGGGCCCGCCGGCAAGCTCGCCGGGCGCATCGGCTTCCGGCCGGTGCTGCTGGTGGGCTTCGCCGTCTTCGCCAGCGCCCTGGTCTGGTACGCGCTGCGGGTCGGGATCCACCGGGAGTACCTGACGGTGTGGTTGCCCGCCACGCTGGTGGCCGGCCTGGGCATCGGTCTCACGTTTCCGGTGCTGAGTGCGGCCGCGGTGTCCGATCTGCACCCCGAGCGCTTCGCCGTCGGCAGCGCCGTCAACCAGACGGCGCGCCAGGTCGGCGGCGCGCTGGGCGTGGCGTGCCTCGTGGTGCTGCTCGGGACGCCCCGTACGCCGGTGCAGGCGCTCGAGAACTTCCACCACCTGTGGTGGTACGCGGCGACCATGGCGGTCACGTCGGGCCTGGTGTGCGGGCTGCTCGGAGCCAGGCGCACCAGGTCGGTGCGTCGGGAGCAGCCGGTGCCGGCCGTGCCCGTGGGCGCGGCGGCGGGCGAGGCCGCCTGAGCGGACCCCAGCCGGCAGGCGATGACCCGGCCCGTTCGGCCAGGTCGGTCAGGCCTCAGGAGGCGCGGGCGCCGGTGACGGTGAAGGTGGCGGTACCCGTGGCGGTGCCCGCCGGGGTGGTGACGGAGATGGGACCGGTCGTCGCCCCGGCCGGTACGTCGACCACGACCTGGCCGGCTGCGACGGACACGATGGCCGCGGCGGCGCCGTTGAACGCGACCCCGGTGACCCGGGCGAGGTTCGCTCCGGTGATCGTCACCTGGTCCGAGGGTGCGCCCGACGTTGGCGCGAAGCTCTCGATGTCCGGCGTCACGCCGGTGGTGATCCGCCCGATCGCGCCGCCGCCGAAGTTGGTGAACCACATCGCCCCGTCGGAGCCCTTGGCGATGATGAAGGGGTTGTAGCCGTCGAGCTTCGAGAAGATGGTGAAGGTGCCAGTGGCCGTCACCCGGCCGATGGTGTAGCCGGTGAACCACAGTGGCCCGGCCGGACCTTCGGCGATGCCGTAGGAGTTGTCGGATCCCCGGAAGTCCGTCATGACGCCGTGCGTGGTGATGCGCCAGACCAGACCGTCCGGCGTGGTGAACCACAGCGCCCGGTCGGGGCCGACGACGATCTGCTTCGGGTAGTAGAGGTCCTGGGCGAAGTGGGTGACCACTCCGGCCATGGTGACCCGCCCGATCGAACCGGGGTCACTGTCGTTGGTGAACCAGACGGCACCGTCGGGCCCGGCCACGATCCCGTTCGGGTTGGCGATATCGGGACCGGTGAAGTTGGAGACCACACCCGCGGTGGTGATCCGCCCGATCGTGTCGTTCCCGGTATTGGTGAACCAGAGCGCCCCGTCCGGCCCGACCGTGATGCCCCCCGGCCCGGAGATGCCCGTACCGGTGTAGTCGGACACCACGCCGGCCGTGGTGATCCGCCCGATCGAGTTGCTCCCGCTGTCGGTGAACCACAGGGCACCGTCCGGCCCCGCCACGATCCGCAACGGGTCGACGATGCTCGGGTCGGTGAAGTTGGACACCACGCCGGCCGTGGTGATCCGTCCGATCGAATTGTTGCCCGGATTGGTGAACCACAACGCACCGTCGGGACCGGGTGCGATCGCTCCGGAGCCGACAATGCTGGGATCGGTGAAGAACGTGACCTTGCCGGTCGGTGGAGTTCCGGTCGCTCGTGCTCCGGTC
>PMFY01000036.1 GCA_003157945.1 Acidimicrobiaceae bacterium
TCTCGGCCGGCATCATCCTGGCGGCGGGTGCATCGTCGAAGATCATCCCCCGGACCGGTCCGAAGCCGGTGATGGTGGGCGGGTTCAGCGCGGCCACGCTGGGCATGCTGTGGCTCACGCAGATCGGGGCCCACACCTCGTTCACGGCCCACGTGCTGCCCGCCGAGATCCTCATCAGCATCGGCATGGGACTCGCCTTCGTGCCCATGAGCAGCACCGCCCTGTTCGGTGTGCCCTCCCATGACGCGGGCGTGGCCAGTGCCACCCTCAACACCACCCAGCAGATCGGTGGCTCCCTCGGGACCGCGCTGCTCAACACGGTGTTCGCCTCGACCACCGCCGCCTACCTGGCCACACGGGTCGGGACCCCGGCGGTGCGTGAGGCGGCCCAGATCCACGGCTACACCGTGGGCTTCCTGATCGGGGCGGTGTTCCTGGGTGTGGCCGCGCTGTCGGCCGGCTTCCTCATCAAGGCGACCCGGGACGACATGGCCGCCATGGACACGATGGCGACGGCGCCGGTCTGAGGGGTGGGGCACCCGGTCGCAGGCGCTGACCGTGGGGCGGGGGCAACGACATCCGGTCCTCCGCCCCACGGTCGATCGCCGGTGACGGTTGCGCAGGCTCTACGGAGTGTCTGCCACCTCAGGCGTCGTCGGACCAGCCGAGCTCGTCGGCCATCAGCAGCAGCACCTTGTTGGGCAGGCGCTCGCCACGCTCCAGCAGCTTGAGGCAGCCCTGGACGTAGACCTTGCGGGCCTCGACGAGGCCACGGGGCTGCACCAGGGTGGGCACCGGCGGACGGATGCCGATGATGTCGGCCATGTCGTCCGAGCGCTCGGTCGTCTCCGGCTCGTCGACCAGGACCTCGAGGGTGCGGACCATGTGCCGGCTCGGGGGTGAGCCCTGTTCCCAACGGGCGACGGACTGCTGGGTGACACCCAGCTGGTCGGCGAGCTCGCGTTGGGTCATACCGTGCCGATGTCGGTAGGCACGGATCCTTCCGTCGAGCCCGCCAGGGGGCTCCGGTGCGTACTCATGTGTATCCACCACTTGTCAACGGTAGACCCACCGATGGTGCCGGTACAAGGGGCAATCCTCCGGGCGCACACGCCGATGGTCGAACTACAAGAGTGATGTTCACACGCTGTGGGTATGTGTGCGCCCGCGAGCCCAGCCGATCAGTCGTGGCGACCCGGGTCGACGAACATCGGGATCGATGCGCAGACGAACGCCACGGTCAGGAGCGGCAGCGTGATGATCCAGTCCATGGGCTTCCGAGCAGCGGTCGTACGGTCTGCTCGCCTCCACCGTCCACGGTACGGAGCGAGTCCAAGAGCCGGATAAGAACGGGCGAAGCGAAGGGTAGGAATCCGGTTGCAATTCCGTGTCAGCCGGCCCGGTGGGGCCGAGTGGGGGAAACGACGCCCGTCCGCCGGTGACTCAGTCGAGCGCCGTGGCCAGCAGTCGGTGCAGCTCGACCCGTTCGTCCCGGGTGAGTTGCGCCAGGACGTCGTCCTCGACGCTCTCGATCCCCTTCTCGGCCGTGGCGAACGCCCGCAGTCCCTCGTCGGTGATCTCGACGAGGTGGCGGCGACGATCGGCGGGGTCCCGACGGCGGAAGGCGAACTCCCGTGCCTCGAGATCGTTCAGCAGCAGCACGAGGTTGTTGGCGTCGACGCACAGCATCTCGCCGAGCTCCTGCTGGGGGATCGGGCTGTGCTCGCGCAGCACGGCGAGCGTGGAGAACTCCTTCACCCGCATGCCCAACAACTCCTCGGAGGCACGTCGGTAGATGAGCTTCGTCAGCTGGGTCAACAGGACCGTCGCTCCGGGCGTGGCGCTCTTCGACATCGCCGTCAGCATATCGTCGATTCACTCCGGAAACTACGATTACCACGGAGGCTTGACACTCATTACTACAGTGACTATCAATACGTGAGGAATCTCTCCGCCCCGAGCCCGAGGAAGCCTGCATGCCGTCCATCCGTGGCTTCGTCCACGAGCGCCGTCGCTGGGTCGCACTGATCGTCGTCTGTTTCGCGATGTTGATGAACACGCTCGACCAGACGATCGTGAACGTCGCGCTCCCGACCATCCAGCGCGACCTGCACTTCACCCAGGCGTCGCTGGCCTGGGTCATCGACGCGTACCTGATCACCTTCGCGGGGGCCCTCCTCCTGGCCGGACGGCTCGGCGACCTCATCGGCCGGAAGAAGGTCTTCCTGGTCGGTGTCGCGCTCTTCACGCTGGCTTCGGTCGCCTGTGGCGCCGCCGACACCCAGGCCCTCCTCATCGGCGCCCGCTTCGCCCAGGGCCTGGGGGCGGCGCTGTCGTCGTCGGTCATCCTGGCCATCATCGTCGCCGACTTCCCCGTGCCGGCCGAGCGGGCCAAGGCGATGAGCGCCTACATCATCGTGGCGGTCGGGGGCGGGTCACTGGGTCTCCTGGTCGGAGGATGGGTGACCCAGGCGCTGAGCTGGCACTGGATCTTCTTCATCAACAT
>PMFY01000193.1 GCA_003157945.1 Acidimicrobiaceae bacterium
TGGCCGCCTCCGGCGACAGCGGCGCCGCGGACGTCGACCGCGGAGGGCACGACTACTACGCCTTCCCGGTGACCTCCTGGCCCGACAGCGACCCCCTCGTCACCGGGGTGGGCGCGACCCGCCTCCACCTCAATGCCAACGGACGCCGGGTGTCCCCGGACACGGTGTGGAACGACACCTACGACGTACCGACCCAACTGTTCATCACCGGGAGCTCGAGACCCAGTCCGCTGGCCGGCGGGGGAGGGGAGTCGGTCATCTTCCCCCGTCCGTCCTTTCAGGACGGTGTCCACCAGGTGGTGGGGGACCAGCGCGGCGTGCCCGACATCTCCATGAGCGGGGCCTGTGACGGAGCGGTCGACGTCTACCAGGGCTTCCCGGGTCAGATCGGCTGGTTCCCGACCTGTGGCACGAGCGAGGCGACACCGCTGTTCGCCGGGATCGTGAGTCTGGCCGACCAGATGGCGGGACACCCGCTGGGGGTGATCAATCCGGCGCTGTACTCGATGTCGGCGGCCGGGGCCGGCGGCATCGTCGACGTGACGAAGGGCAACAACACCGTCACCTTCACCCAGCATGGCTCCCAGACGACCGTGCAGGGCTTCGCCGCCCTGCCCGGCTACGACCTGGCGTCAGGAGTGGGCACGGTGGACGCCGCCAGATTCGTGCCGGAGCTGGCCGACGCCGCGGGCTGACCGGGCCCGACCCGTGCGGGCCGATCCGGACCGTCCCGGGCCGCGGTCCGTCATGTTCGGCCTATGCGGCGCCGACGTCGCCCAGGCCGACCGTGCGCAGGACGTGACGCCGGGCATGGGCGACGGCCGCCGGAAGATCGTCGAACACGTGGCCCCGGTCGGCCAGTGACTGGACGATGCCGACGGCACCGAGCATGCGCCCGTGCTCGTCGCGTGCCCCCTTCACCAGCACCGTGATGCCGCGGGCCTCGAGGCCGTCGATGACGCTGGCCAGGGCGTCGGCCCCGGTGGCGTCGAGCATCGTCAGGCCCGACAGGCGCAGGATCACGACGGACACCCCGGGCTCCACGTCGAACGCCTCGAGGAATGCGGGCGCGGAACCGAAGAACAGGGCACCGTCGAGCCGGTAGACGGCGATGTGCTCGGTCAGCAGTTCGTGCTCGTCTACCGAGTCGTCATCGTGGCGGGCCAGCTCCTCGGCGCTGGCGACCGAGCCCGAGGCCATCTTCCGGAGGGCGAGGACGCCGGCCAGGAGCAGGCCGATCTCGATGGCGGTGACCAGGTCGATGGCGACGGTCACCACGGCCGTGGCGGTGAGCACGACCGCCTCGGAGACGTGGGACCGGACCACCACGAACACCCGGACGTGGTCAATCATGCGCACCGCGGTCATGAGGAGCACGGCACCGAGTGCCGCGAGGGGCACGTGGCTGACGACGGGTGCCGCCGCCAGGATCACGACGACGATCACCAACGAATGGGTGATGGCTGCCATGCGGGTGCGTGCTCCGGCGCGGACGTTGACCGCCGTCCGGGCGATCGCCCCGGTGGCCGGCATGCCGCCGAAGAGGCCGGCGGCCACGTTGGCCAGGCCCTGTCCCACCAGCTCGCGTCCGTCCGAGGTGCTTCCGGTGCCGGTCATGGTGTCCGCCACGCGTGCCGACAGCAGGCTCTCGATGGCGGCCAGTGTCGCGACGGCGAGGGCGGGACCGAAGAGCTGCCCGAGGTGGGTGGAACCGGCGAACGGGTTGCTGGGCACGGGCAGATGGTGGGGGAGTGCGCCGATGAGCGGCACGTCGAGGTGGAAGATCCAGGTCGCCACCGTGGCGAGGACCACGGCCACGATGGACCCCGGGACCCTGTGGGTGAGCCGGGGCCAGAGCAGCATCGTCGCCACCACCAGTGCGCCGATCACCAGGGTGCCCTCGGCCTGTGCGGCGGTCGCCCCCCGGACGGCCACCCACGCGGAGTCGAGAACGCCGGAGCCTCCGGGCTTGGACAGGCCCACGAGGAGCGGCACCTGCTGGAGGCCGATGGTGACGGCGATCCCGACGGTGAACCCCTCGAGGACCGGCCAGGGCACGAACCGGACGAGGCGTCCGAGTCCGGCCACCCCCATCACCACGACCATCACGCCGGCGAGGACGGCGATCGCCGCCACGGACCGGGTCCCGTCGTGGGCCACGATCGGCGCGAGCACCACGGCCATGGCGCCGGTCGGTCCCGACACCTGCACCGACGAGCCGCCGAACACCGCGGCGACGACGCCCGCCACGATGGCGGTGACGATCCCGGCCGTCGGTCCGACGCCGGACGCCACCCCGAACCCGAGCGCCAGTGGAAGGGCCACGACGCCGACCGTGAGGCCCGCCACGAGGTCGACCCGCCAGGAGGTCCGGAGGCCGGCGTAGTCGCGGCGTCCGGGCAGCAGGCCCGCGGTCCGCGCGCGCAGGATCCGCACGGTGTCCTGCATCACGAGGTGTGGGCCATCATGAGGTGTGCCGCTTGACGGGGTGTGGGCCATCGGTGCGGGATGAGCCGTCCGGAGGGGCATCCGTCACGAGGGAAGCCCCTCGAGGTCGACCAGGGCGTCCCGGGCCCGACCGAGGGTCGATGCGAGGACCGTGCGGGCGGCGGCGAGGAACTCGATGACCGACGGGTCGGTCAACTGGTACGTGACGCCGTTGCCGTGCCGCGACGACTCGATCAGGCCGATCCGCTTCACGACGGCCAGCTGCTGCGACAGCGCGGGGGCCTCGAGACCGGTCTCCTGGAGGAGCGAGCTCACCGGACGGGGCCCGTCGGACAACAGCTCGAGGATGCGGATGCGGGCCGGGTGTCCGAGCGCCTTGAACAGTTCGGCCTTCGCTTCGTAGACCGGCCTGGTGAGCGTCGAGAAAGGCACGGACGCAGTATATTGCGAAATTGCAAATAGATGCAATCAACCAGCTCAGAACCACTGGCGGCGGGAAAATTCACGGTCCCCGGTCGGACGGGGGCCGATGCGGTCAGACGGGTCAGTCGATGATGGGTCGCAGGAGATCGCGGGCCATGCCGTCCGATGTCCGGTAGGCCGAGGTCCGGGCCTTGCGGGCCCGGTAGCGCCGCGGACCGGCCGCCGGCCCGTCGGTCCACGATGCCCGGAAGCGCTGGGCACGGAGCGCGGT
>PMFY01000459.1:0-766 GCA_003157945.1 Acidimicrobiaceae bacterium
CGCTCATCCCGATGGCGTCGGCACCGAATTCCTCGACCGCGGCCACCATCTCGGCGATGCCGATCTTGATCCCGAGGTTCCGGACCGTGTAGCCGTTGTTGGTGAGGATGATGTCGACCAGGTTCTTGCCGATGTCGTGGACGTCACCCTTGACGGTGGCGAGCACCATCGTGCCCTTGCCTCCCTGGTCGGCCTTCTCCATGTAGGGCTCGAGGTAGGCGACGGCCGCCTTCATGGTCTCCGCGGAGCCGAGTACGAAGGGCAGCTGCATCTCACCCGAGGCGAACCGCTCACCCACCGTCTTCATGCCGGCGAGCAGGAACTCGTTGATGATGATGAGCGGGGTGAGGTCCTGCGCCATGGCCTCGTCCAGGTCGGCCTCGATGCCGTTCCGGTCACCGTCGATGATCCGGTGCTCGAGGCGGTCCTCCACCGTCCAGCCCGACCGGTCCTCGGCCGCCGCCACCGATGAGGCCGTCACTCCCTCGAAGAGGGTGAGCAGCTCCGAGAGCGGGTCGTAGCCCTCGGTCCGCCGGTCGTAGATCAGGTCGAGGCAGATCTCCTTGGCGCGATCGTCGATCTTGGCCAGCGGCAGGATCTTGGAGGCGTGCACGATGGCCGCGTCCAGGCCGGCCTCCACGCACTCGTGGAGGAAGACGGAGTTGAGGACCTGGCGGGCCGCCGGATTGAGTCCGAACGAGACGTTGGACAATCCGAGGACCGTGTACACGCCGGGCAGCTCCGCCTTGATCCGGCGGATGCCCTC
>PMFY01000459.1:791-6844 GCA_003157945.1 Acidimicrobiaceae bacterium
CCTCCTCGTCGATGCAGGTGCAGACGACGGCGGCGCCGAACTCCTTGGCCAGCGTCAGGAACGAGTCGAGGCGGGTCCCCTCGGCATCACCCTCCTCGAGATTGACCGAGTTGATGACGGCACGTCCACCGATCCACGACAGCGCCGTCTCGATGACGGGCGCCTCGGTGGAGTCGACCATGAGGGGAGCGGTGGACTGGGTGGCGAACCGGGAGGCGACCTGCTCCATGTCGGCGACGCCGTCGGCCCCGGTGTAGTCGACGCAGACGTCGATGACGTGCGACCCCTCCTTGACCTGGTCCTTGGCCATGGCCACGCAGGTGTCCCAGTCGGCCTCGAGCATCGCCTCGCGGAACTTCTTCGAGCCGTTGGCGTTGGTGCGCTCACCCACGACCAGGAACGAGCTGTCCTGGGTGAAGGGGACGTGGGTGTAGATCGAGGCCGCGCCCTCCTCGGGCTCGGGACTGCGCACGGCCGGGGTGAGGTCGGCGCAGGCGTCGACGACGGCCCGCAGGTACTCCGGCGTCGTACCGCAGCAGCCCCCGATGACCGAGACGCCGAGCTCGGAGACGAACTGTCGGTGGTACTCGGCGAGCTGGTGGGCCTCGAGGTCGTAGTGCATCCGGCCGTCGACGACGGACGGGAGACCGGCATTGGGCAGACACGACACGGGGATCCCCGCGTGGCCGGTGAGGTGGCGGAGCGGCTCGAACATCTCGGACGGACCGGTGGCGCAGTTGAGGCCGATCACGTCGATGTCCATGGCCTGCAGGGCGACGAGGGCGGCACCGACCTCCGTCCCGGGCAGCATGGTGCCGGTCAGCTCGATGGTGACCTGACACTGGATAGGCAGACGGACGCCGGCCCGCCTCATCGCCCGTCGTGCGCCGTTGATGGCGGCCTTGGCCTGGAGGAGGTCGAAGACCGTCTCGATGATCAGCAGGTCGGCGCCCCCCTCGATCAGCGCGTCGGACTGCTCCTCGTAGGCATCGCGCAGGTCGGCGTACCGGATCTGGCCGAGTGTCGGGAACTTGGTGCCCGGGCCGATGCTGCCCGCCACCCACCGGGGCTTCTCCGGGGTCGAGTAGTCGTTCGCCGCCCGGCGGGCGATGGCCACGGCGGCCAAGTTCAGCTCGCGCACGCGGTCGGCCAGGCCGTACTCGGCCAGTACGGGGGCGAAGGCCCCGAAGGTGTCGGTCTCGACCACGTCGCAGCCGACCTCGTAGAACGATCGGTGGACCTTGTCGACGGCGTCGGGACGGGTCACCACGAGCAGTTCGTTGCAGCCTTCCAGGTCCGGCCCGCCGAAGTCCTCGGCCGTGAGCTCCTGCATCTGGAGGTTCGTCCCCATCGCGCCGTCGAAGACGACGACGCGCTCCCGTGCGGCCTGGAGGTAGCTCGATTCGGTGCGTTGGACGGCCATAGCCCTCCAACGATAGTGGCCGGCGTGCGGTTCCCGGCCTGCCGGCGGAGTCGGGCCCCGGACGGGTGGTCCGTGCCGTGGCCCGGGACGGTCGGGAGGACGGGAGGGGGCCGGTCGTCAGACGTGCACGGGACGGTCGTCGGAGGGTCACGGGTCGATCCCGGGCCGGCGGCGCGACGGTCGTCGCACGGTCGTCGGACAGGGATCGGACAGGGATCGGACGGTCGTCGGACAGGGTTCGGACAGGGTTCGTTTAGCATCGGGACGGTGAGGACACCGTGCTGAAGATCTACACCCGGACCGGCGATGACGGCACCACCGGCCTCCTCTACGGGGGCCGCGTGGCCAAGGACGCCCCCCTGATGCAGGTGACCGGAACGGTGGACGAGGCCCAGGCGGCCATGGGCCTGGCCCGGGCGGAGGCCGACGCCGGCTCGGAGCTCGACGTCCTGCTGACCCGGCTCGAACGGGAGCTGTACGTGCTGATGGCCGAGATCACGACCGACTCCTCGCACCGCTCGAAACTGGTGGCGGGCACGACGCTGGTGACCGAGTCGATGGTCGCCGCCCTCGAGGAGGACATCGACTCGCTGATCGCCCAGGTGTCGATGCCGACGGAATTCGTGATCCCGGGGGCCAACCGGGCGTCGGCGGCGCTGGACCTGGCCCGGACGGTGGTCCGCCGGGCGGAGCGGCTGCTGGTCTCGGCTCCCATCGAGGGCTCACTCGTGGCCCGCTACCTCAACCGTCTGTCCGACCTGCTGTGGGCAACGGCCCGCTGGGTCGAAGGCGACGAGCACCTGCTGGCCCGCGCCGCCCCCCGTCGGGCGCGGCGCACCGCCTCCGCCCCCACGGAGTCCGCCGGTGCCGACCAGACGGACGGCTGACCCCCGGCCGCACCGCAGCCCGGACCCCCCGCGGCAATCCCGACATCCGACGGCCCACACACCAGGAGCAACGACGTGATCAACGTGACCGCACTGTCCGCACCGGCACCGTCCGGACCCGCGCTGCCCGACGACGTCGTGGCCGTCGGCGTGCCCGTGGTCAGTACGGGTGACGGCCCGGTGGTGGCCGGGACCGGTGTGCACGTGGACGGCGTGACACTCCCCACCGAGCTCGACTTCGACTGGTGTGAGCGTCAGGGGTTCACCGGCAAGGTGGCTCAGACCCTGGTGCTCCGCTCGCTCGACGCCGGACCCGAGGTCGTCCTGGTGGGACTCGGGGCCGCCGACCGGCTGGTGGGAGACCTGGGCCTGGAGGCGCTCCGCCGCGCCGCCGCCTCGTTCGTGCGGGCGGCGGGCAAGGGCGGCAGCGCGGTCCTGGTGCTCCCCTCGGTCATCGACGCCGGGCCGGCTGACACCGCGGCTGCGGCGGCCGAGGGCGGGTCACTCGCCACCTACCGCTACGAGGACTTCCGGAGCGCAGAACCGGCGGTCGGCCTGAGTGGCCTGGCCCTGGTGGCCGACCCCTCGCTCGATGCCGCGGCGGTGGCCGAGGGCGCGGCGCGGGGCTCCCGGGTGGCCCGGTCGGTGGCCCTCGCCCGGGACCTGGTGAACGAACCGCCGAGCTCGCTCACCCCGGAGCGGTTCGCCGAGGTCATCGCGGACCGTTTCACGGGTGTCGACGAGCTGACCGTCGAGATCTGGGACGAGGAGCGTATCGCCGCTGAGCGCCTGGGTGGCCTGCTCGGCGTGGCCGCCGGGTCGGTCCGGCCGCCCCGTCTGGTCCGGGTCGAGTACCGGCCCGCCGACCCGTACGAGTTCGAGGGCCGGGTGCCCCACCTGGCCCTGGTCGGCAAGGGCATCACCTTCGACTCCGGGGGACTGTCCCTGAAGCCGCCCTCCGGCATGGAGACGATGAAGACCGATATGGGTGGGGCCGCCGCCGTCCTGGCTGCGGTCGACGCCATCGCCGCACTCGGTGGCCGGCTACCGGTGACGGCGTGGGCTCCGATGACCGAGAACATGCCCAGCGGGTCGGCCACCAAGCCGGGCGACGTGCTCACCACCCGGAGCGGCAAGACCATCGAGGTCCTCAACACCGATGCCGAGGGCCGGCTCATCCTGTCCGACGGACTCACCCTGGCCGTCGAGTCCGAGCCGGACGCCGTCATCGATCTCGCGACCCTCACCGGAGCCGCCATCGTCGCGCTCGGCAAGGAGATCGCCGGCCTCCTCGGCAATGACATCGAGCTGCGAGACGCCGTGCAGGCGGCCGGTGCCGCAGCGGGTGAGCCGTCGTGGCCGCTGCCGCTCCCCGAGGACTACGCGTCCCACATCGAATCCGAGGTCGCCGACATGAAGAACATGGGGCGCCCGGGTCAGGCCGGCACGATCAGCGCGGCCCTGCTCCTCCAGGAGTTCGTGGGCGACGTGCCGTGGGCCCACCTCGACATCGCCGGACCCTCCCGCACGGACGACAACCGTTGGTACAACACGAAGGGTGGTAGCGGCTTCGGCGTGCGGACGCTGGTGGCACTGGCCACGTCTGAGGATTTCGCCCGCTGGCTGGCGTCGCGTCCTCGTGGCTGACTCGGGCGACGAACGACGACTGACAGCCGGAGGTCCGGAGGGCCCGGCGGGTCCGGCGGGTCGAATGTCCGGAGGTCCGGAGGTCGGGCGGGTGGAGGTCCGGTGATCCGGAGCCCGAAGTGACCCGTCCAGGGGGACCGGGTGTGGGCGGCGGTGCTGCACTACCGTCTGCCACGTGAAGATCGCAGTCCTCGGGGGAGGGTCGTGGGGTACGACGGTGGCATCGCTCGTCGCGCACCACCACGACACGGTGCTGTGGGCCAGGAATCCCGAGGTGGCCCGTTCCGTCAACGAGGAGCACGAGAACCCGGCCTATGTGCCCGGGTTCCGACTCGACCCGGCGCTCTCGGCCACCTCGGATCTGGAGGCGGCGGTCTGCGGCGCCGACTTCATCATCATGGGCGTGCCGACATCGGGGTTCCGCCGGGTGCTCGAGGACGCAGCACCGTACATGCGGCCCTGGATCCCGGTGGTGAGCTTGTCGAAGGGCCTGGAGCGGGGATCGCACCTGCGGATGACCGAGGTCATCAAGCAGGTGGTGCCCGGACACCCGGTGGCGGCACTCACCGGACCGAACATCGCTGCGGAGATCCTGGCCGGCAAGGCCGCCGCCGCCGTCATCGCCACCGAGGACCTCGAGGTGGCCAGCGCCATCCAGGCCGTCTTCACCCGGGGGGTGTTCCGGGTCTACATCAATGACGACGTGATCGGCTGCGAGCTGGGCGGTGCGCTGAAGAACGTCATCGCCATCGCCGCGGGCATCGGCGAAGGTCTGGGCGTAGGTGACAACACTCGGGCCGCCGTGATGTCCCGTGGACTCGCCGAGCTCATCCGTCTGGGCGAGGCCATGGGCGCCAAGCCGGCCACCTTCGCCGGTCTGGCCGGCATGGGCGACCTCATCGCCACGTGCGTCAGCCCCCACAGCCGCAATCGCAAGGTGGGCGAGCAACTCGGCAAGGGCCGCCAGCTCGAGGACATCCTCGACGAGATGCACATGGTGGCGGAGGGTGTGAATACCGCCAAGGTCGCGCTGGAGCTGGCCGAGCGGCACGACCTCGATCTCCCGATCTGCCGCATGATCGACAAGGTGGTGAAGGGCGAGATCCAACCGATCGATACCTACTGGGGACTCACCCCGGCGGGTCACGAGGCCGAGCCCGGCTGACCGGCGAAGCCCCGGCAGGAGCGAAGCCCCGGCAGGAGCGAAGCCCCGGCGCCGCCACTGGCCCCGGTGCCCTCACCGGCAGCGGTGTCCGGTTGGGCTGCGGTGTACCGACCGACGGCGTCATGCGCCCCCGTCGGTCGGTGGCTGACGGGTGGCGCAGACCTCGGCCGCCGCCCTGAACGCCACCGCCGGGTGGAACCGCCACTCGCCGAGCCGCCGCTCGATGGTGGCCCGGTCGTGCCCGGCCTCGGCCAGGCCGCTCGCCAGCCGCAGGGCGCGCCGACGCATCTGCTCGGGCTCGGACAGGCCCTGTTCGGCGATCCACCGGCGGTGGCTGCGCTGCAGGGAGTCGGGGAGACGGCTGAGATGGCGGAGTGGTAGCGGCGGGATGTGCTGGCGCACCGCCAGTCCGCCCGGGCCGTGGGGACGGGCGAGCTCGAAGGTGATCAGTCGGGCGAGTGCACGCCGGAACGGCGAGTTCTTGCCCATCTTGTCGCCCAGGCCGAGGGAGCGGGCCGTCTCCGGAAGGTGGAGGTCGAATCCGTCGCCGTGGACCTCCAGGCCGTAGGTGAGTCGCCGGAGGAGCCAGGTGGTACTCGGCCCGATGATGCCCAACCAGTAGAGCTCCACGTACCGACTGCACGGGTGCATGCCGTGGGGATCGGCGACGGGGTCGACCCATTCGACGATGTGGAGGCTCGGACCGTCAGGGGCGGGTGCCACCGGCTCGACCGAGGCGGTGGCGGGGCGCAGCGGGCGGGGTGGCGGCGGAATGACGGTGGGGGTCTGCATGCGTACTCCTGGATCGGGACGAATGTGTCCCGAGGAGCGTGCGGGGACCTCCTTGCCGTCGACCTGCCCGCTGACCTTGCCGCGTGCCGTACGAGGCGGCGGTGCGGGCGGCGTCCCGGGTCACGACCCGGCGGGGGTC
>PMFY01000481.1 GCA_003157945.1 Acidimicrobiaceae bacterium
CAGCTCTACTGGAAGCACGTCTACGACGGGCGGCCCGAGCGACCCCCGAGCCCGACGACCGATCCCACCCGGATCTTCTCCTCACCCATCGTCGTGGGTGGGAACATCTACTTCGGGACGAGCACCGACGGGCAGCCGGGTGAGCGCGGGTACATCGTGGCGGCCAGTCTCGCCACGGGTGACCCCGTGTGGATCCACCAGACGGACGTCAACGCCAAGGGGACCGTGCTGAACAACGGCTGCGGCGGGGTCTGGTCGTCGGGCAGCTATCTGCCCGGACTGGACGACGTCGTGTTCACCCTGGCCGACTGCAACGACGGGAACGTGCAGACCACCCTGGCCGAGCGCGTCGTCTCGCTCGACGCCCGAACGGGAGCGGTGCGGTGGACGACGAGCGTGGGTGGACGGAACCTGACCTGTGACTTCGACGAAGTGGGCACCAACGTCGGACTCGCGGCGGACGGGACTCCGGACTTCCTCGGTGCCTACGGCAAGGACGGCCGCTACGTCTCGCTCGACCCTGCCACCGGGGCCATCCGGTGGTCGACGAGGACGGTCTTCGGCGGATCGGCCGGCGGATTCCTCGGCAGCCCGGCCTTCGACGGCTCCGTCGTCTACGGGGCGACCGGCATCGGGGACCTCTCCACTCCCCCGGGCTGCAGTCCGGGAAGCCCCGGCGACGTCGCCAACCAGTCCGACCCGAGCTTCTTCGCCATGGACGCCACGACCGGCCGGATCCTCTGGCACGCCTCCGACGCGCGTGCCTTCGGTGCCACCACCGTCAGCGGGGGCATGACCTTCTCCTGCCAGGTCTTCGATCCGGCGGTCCAGGTGCGCAACGCCGCAACCGGCGCCCTGCTCACCTCACTCGCCCTCCCGGGCCCGTGCTGGAGCGGGGTCGCCATCTCCGGGGGGACCGTGGTGACCGGTCTGGGGACCTCGGCGGGCGGCACCCCGACGGGCGTCATCGCCTTCCGCACGCCGTGACGGGGTGACCGTCGCGACACGGACCGGCGTGGCTGGCGGGCGCACACCGCGTCCGAACCCGGCCCGCGGCGCCCCGAGGTCGGCCGGCCCCGGTCGAGGGACGGGACCAGGTGGTTGACGCCGAAAATGGCATCGGGAAGCCTGGACCCATGAGCATCGGCTACGCCGTGCGGGACCGCATCGCCCACATCAGCTTCGAGCGCGGGGAGAAGCACAACGCCTTCCGCGACGAGGACCTCCAGGCACTCAGCACCGCGCTGCGGCGCCTGGACGGCGACGAGACCGCGGACATCGCCATCCTGTCCGGCCGGGGCCGGTCCTTCTCGAGCGGCGGCGACGTCAGCGCCCGTCTCCAGCGCTCCATGGACGAAGGATCGACGGCCGGTCGGACGACGGAGCGCGAGGCGTTCCTCGAGTGCGACCACTGGAAGCCGGTCATCGCCGCGGTCCACGGGTACTGCCTCGGCCATGCCCTGGCCACGGCGCTGTTGTGCGACCACATCGTGGCCACCCGTGACGCGAGGTTCCAGGTCACCGAGACCAGGATCGGCCTGGCCATGCCGGGTCTGATCCCCCAGCTCGGCACGCCTGCATTCGCCTACGACGTCTCCCTGACCGGGCGTATGTTCACGGCCGAGGAGGCCATGGCCGGCGGCATGCTGACCCGCCTCGTCGACGCCGGTGCGCACGTCGACGGCGCGGAGGAACTGGCCCGTCAGATCCTCGAGAACCCGCAGACCGCGGTGCGGTCCCTCGTCCAGGTCCGTCGGGCGATGATCGTCGCCGACTCGGCGCGCTACAAGGCCGTGGCACCGGCGTTCGACTGGGCGACCAGCAGCGAGGCCAAGGCGGCCGTCGCCGCCCGGGCGGCCGGGATCAAGGACTGATCGCGGTGGCGACGGAGAGACACCACCGGAATTGGTGCGCGGGATACGTTCTGGGTCATGCCTGACGAACCGCCGGACGAGGTAGTGGTCGACCGCTCGGACGCCATCATGACGGTCCGAATCAACCGGCCCGAGGCCCGCAACGCCATGAACGTGGCGGTCATGGCCGGAATCGGCGGGGGGCTCCTCGATGCCGAGGCCGACGAACAGGTCCGGGCCGTGGTGCTCACGGGCACCGGGGACCGGGCGTTCTGTGCCGGCATGGACCTCCGGGCCTTCGNNGGCGGCTTCTCCACCCCGGTGATCGGGGCGGCCAACGCCTCCGCGGTGGCCGGAGGGTTCGAACTCCTCATGGCGTGCGACCTGATCGTGGCGTCCGACGGGGCGCAGTTCGGGATCCCCGAGGCGAAGCGGGGCCTGTTCGCCGCCGGTGGGGGAGTGTTCCTCCCACGCCGGATCCCCCTCGCCATCGCCCTCGAGCTCGGGATGACCGGTGACGTGATCGACGCCGGCCGGGCGTCGGAGCTGGGCCTGGTGAACCGTGTGGTCCCCCCCGGGGATGTGCTGCGCACCGCCGTGGAGCTCGCGGCGCGCATCGCGGCCAACGGCCCACTCGGTGTGCAGGCGACCCGGAAGCTCATGCGGGCCGCGGCGTCGATGACGGACGAGGAGGTGTGGGCGCTCCAGGCCGAGCTCCAACCCGGTGTCTTCGGGAGCGAGGATGCGAAGGAAGGTTCACGGGCGTTCATCGAGAAGCGGGCACCGGCCTGGAAGGGCCGCTGACCACCGGTCATGCGAGCCGCCGTACTGTTCGAACCGGACGCACCCCTCGAACTGCGGGACCTGTCGCCGCGCCCGCTGCGCGCCACGGAGGTCCACCTCCGGATCGACGCCTCCGGTGTCTGCCATTCCGACGAGACCGTCCGCCGCCAGGGCATGGGCGGACTCGCCCCGGTCATCCTGGGTCACGAGGGTTGCGGCACCGTCCTCGAAGTCGGTGGGGAGGTCCGGGACCTGGCACCCGGCGACCGGGTCATCGGCGCCTTCCAACCGGCGTGTGGCTCGTGTTGGCACTGCGCCCGGGGTCGCACCCAGTTCTGCGAACGGATCATCGACGTGGCGATGCAGGCCCACTGGAAGGACGACATCGGTGGGCAGCGGATCTGGTCGATGAGCGGTCTGGGCACCTTCGCCGACGAGGCGGTGGTCGAACGGATCTCGGTCGTCCGGGTGGAGTCGGACCTGCCCGCCGAGCAACTGGCCCTCA
>PMFY01000104.1 GCA_003157945.1 Acidimicrobiaceae bacterium
AGCCAGGCGTTGGGGCCGAACGCCCCCGTGCCGGCCGCCGGTCGTCCGTCCTGGCCCTGACCCTGCATCGACGCGTCTCCAACCTCGGGGCTCTCCATTTCCCTCCAGCCTACCGGGGGCACCACCGGGCCCACATCGGCCACGGGGGCCGACAGGGGGCGCTCGGGACGCCGAGTAGCGTCGGGG
The DNA here is from genome assembly GCA_003157945.1 of Acidimicrobiaceae bacterium. The sequence goes on from PMFY01000104.1 coordinate 187, forward strand.
CAATGCCAGCACCGCGCACCCGGGTCACGTGCACGTTCACCTTCGAGGCCGCCCACCGGCTGGCGTGGCACCCCGGGAAGTGCCGCAACCTCCACGGGCACTCGTACCGGCTCGACGTCTCGGTGGAGGGCCCGCTCGACGCCAACGGGGTCGTCCTCGACTTCGACACCCTGCAGGACGTGGTGCGGGCCGAGGTGGTCGACGCCTGGGACCACCGGGACCTCAACGAGGTGCTCGACAACCCCACGGCCGAGCTGCTGGCCCATCGCGCCTGGGAGCTTCTGACGGCGGCGGGCCTGGACCTCGTCGCCCTCCGACTGTGGGAGACGACGGACTCGTGGGTCGACCTGGAGCGGGAGCCGGGGGCCTGACCGTGCCGGGCGACCTGGTGGTGCTGTCGGGAGGGCTCGACTCCACGGTGTGCATGGCCCTGGCGGCCGCCGGGTCGGACCGGGCACCGTTGGCCCTCACCTTCGACTACGGCCAGCGGCACCGGGTGGAGCTCGACCGGGCCGCCGGCGTGGCCGGCCACTTCCGGGCCGAGCACCTCGTGGTGCATCTCGACACCTCGGCGTGGGGCGGCTCGGCCCTGACCGACGACTCGGTCGACGTGCCCACCGACGGCGTCGACCACGGGATCCCCTCCACCTACGTGCCCGCCCGCAACAGCATCTTCCTNNAACGCCATCGACTACTCCGGCTATCCCGACTGCCGCCCCGAGTTCATCGAGGCGTTCCGCGGGGTGGCCGCCACCGGTCAGCGCCGCGGCGTCGAGGGCGACCCGATCGCCATCCGCACCCCGCTCATCGACCGCACCAAGGAGGAGATCGTCCTGCTCGGCACCGGACTCGACGCGCCCCTCCACCTGACGTGGTCCTGCTACCTCGGCGGCGACCGGCCCTGCGGCGCGTGCGACGCGTGCCGACTTCGGGCCCAGGGGTTCGCGGCCGCGGGCCTCGACGACCCCGCGTCGGCATGAGCGGGGCCGCCGCCGACGGGGCGCCGACGCCGGAGGGTGACCGTCCCACCGGGCCGCAGGACATCCTGGTGTCGGAGGTGTTCAGTGCCATCCAGGGCGAGGCCGCTCTGGTCGGCGAGCGCCAGGTCTTCGTCCGGCTGACCGGCTGCAACATCCGCTGCGCCTATTGCGACCAGCCCGAGGCCCTCGAGCGCGTCGCCGGGCCGTGCCGGGTGGAGCGGACGGCCGGACGTCGTGACTGGTCGGTCGAGGCCAGCCCGCTCGGCCTCGACCGGGTGGTCGAGGCCGTCGGGTCGCTGTGGGACCAAGTCCCCCACCACTCGATCAGCCTGACCGGGGGCGAGCCGCTGCTGCAGGGCACCCGGGTTGAGGGACTGGTCGACCGCCTCGCCGCCCAGGGGTGGCCGGTCATGCTGGAGACCAACGGGACCCTCCTGCCGCCGCTCCGCCGGATCGGGTCACAGGTGGCCTACGTCAGCATGGACGTGAAGCTGCGCAGCGTGGACGGCGAGATGGTGGCGGCCACCACCCAGTCGAGGTTCCTCGCCGAGTCCCTGGCGTCGGGGGCGACCACCTGGGTGAAGATCGTGCTCGGACCGGACACCGACGTGGACGAGTTCGACGCGGCGATCGCCATGGTGGCCGCGGCGTCGGCGGGCCGGGACGCCCCGGTCGAGGTCTTCCTGCAGCCGGTGACCCCGTTCGCCGCGGTGCTGCGGGCGCCCACGCCCGACCAGGTGCTCGAGCTCCACGAGCGGGCGCTGCGGATCCATCCGCGGGTGCGGGTGGTGCCCCAGACCCACAAGGCCATCGGCCAGCTGTAGGGCGGCGGGGCGCGGGCNNTGGCCTTGGTGATCTTCGGGGCGGGGGCCTGACCGTTCACGACCTTCTTGAACGAGGCGCCGGCGGTCACCTTGGGGCTCTTCGAGGCCTTGATCTTGATGGTCTCGCCCGTCTGCGGGTTGCGACCCGTGCGAGCGGCGCGCTGGGCCCGGTCGAAGGTCAGGAAGCCGGTGATGACGACCTTCTCGCCCTTCGCCACGTTGGCGGTGATCACGTCCTCGAGGCCGGAGAGCACGGTGGCGACGTCCTTGGAGGTCGACCCGGTGTGGGCGGCGACGGCGGCNNTTCTCCTTGGTCAAATGGAAGCCCTAACAATGCACGATCTGGAGGCGCGATGCGTGCATTTCCGCCCACGGACCCCTGAACTGGGCGGTTCCCGACCCCTCGCGCGTCGAATGGCCGTGCTGCACCGGGTGCTGTCAGGCTGGCCCGGATGACCGACGCGCACGATCTGTCGCTGACCGAACACGTGCCCGACCCACCCCCGCGGGGTACCCCGATCGTCGTGCTGGTCCACGGCTCGCTCGACCGTGCCGGCAGCTTCGCCCGCGTGACGCGCCGGCTCGACGACCTGCATACGGTGGCGTACGACCGTCGCGGCTACCACCGCTCGCGGCACGTCACGCCGGTCCACGACACGCTGGACGGCCACGTCGGGGACCTCCTTGCGGTCATCGACGGACGGCCCTGCGTGGTGGTCGGCCACAGCTACGGCGGTGACATCGCCCTGGGCGCGGCGCTCGGTGCCGATGGTCCGGGTCCGATCCTGGCCGTCGCCGCCTACGAGCCTCCGATGCCCTGGCTCGGACCGTCGGCCACCCGGCCCCGTGGCGGTGCCACCGGCGATCGTCGGATCGACGACGAGGACCCGACGGTGGTGGCCGAGCGCTTCTTCCGCCGGATGGTCGGCGACTCGGCCTGGGACCGCCTGCCCGAGGAGACCAAGGAGGCCCGGCGGGCCGACGGGCCGGCACTGGCCGGCGAGATCGCCGCCATCCGCACGTCCGTGGCGCCGTTCGACGTCACGCGGCTGGCCGTTCCGGCCGTCTTCGGGCGCGGCACCGAGTCGCTCCCCCACCACCGGGCGTCGGCGGACTGGCTCGTGGCCCACACCCCGGACGCCGAGCTGATCGAGATCGAGGGCGCGGCGCACGGCGCCCACCTGACCCACCCCGACGCGTTCGCCCGGTTCGTCCGGGTCGCGGTGGCACGCGCCGAGGGCGCGTCCCGGTAGACCGGGGGCATGCACCTCCTCGTCACCGGCTCGTCGGGACTCATCGGCACCGCACTGGTCGACGCCGCGGTCGCCCGGGGCGACACCGTCACCCGGCTGGTCCGCCGGTCGCCGGCGCCGGCCGACAGCGCGCAGCCGGCGGGCGTCCGCGATGTCACCTGGGACCCGGACGCCGGGCACGTCGACCTCGACGCCCTGACGGCCGGCGGCCCGGTCGACGGTGTGGTCCACCTGGCCGGAGCCGGCGTGGGCGACAAGCGGTGGACCCCGGCTCGCAAGCGCGTGATCGTCGAGAGCCGCACCCGGGGGACCGACCTCGTGGCGCGGACCGTCGCCGATCTCGATCCCCGGCCGGCCGTGCTGGTGAGCGCCTCGGCCGTCGGCTGGTACGGCGACCGCGGTGACGACGTGCTGGACGAGTCCGAGCCCGCGGGCTCCGGGTTCCTGGCCGGCGTGTGCGTCGAGTGGGAGGCGGCCACCGTCCCGGCCGAGGCGGCCGGCGTCCGGACCGTCCACCTGCGCACCGGCATCGTGCTCAGCCCGACCGGCGGGGCCCTGGCCAAGCAGCTCCCGCTGTTCCGTCTGGGTGTGGGTGGGAGGATCGGTTCGGGCCGCCAGTACCGGAGCTGGATCACCCTCGACGACGAGGTGGCCGCGATCCTCCACTGCCTCGACGCGGCCGACCTGTCCAGCGCCGTCAACGCCACGGCCCCGGCCCCGGCGACCGACGCCGAGCTGGCGCGGGCCCTCGGGGCGGCCCTGCACCGGCCCGCCGTCCTGCCCGTGCCCGCCGCCGCGCTCAAGGTGGCCCTCGGTACGGAGATGGCGACCGACATGGTGCTGGCCAGCCAGCGCGCCGTGCCGTCCCGGCTGACCGCCTCCGGGTTCACCTTCCGACACGGCGGACTGGACGAGGCCGTGCGCTCGGTGCTCGGGTCCCATTAGGAGACCGGAGACCCGGGCACCGGCACGGACCGCCGCCTCCGGGGCTGGCGGACCAGCTTGTCGCCCGCACCGGACTCGTCCTTGGCCCCGGCCACGAGGGGCGACGTCGACAGCAGGAACAGTCCGTTGACCACCAGGATGACGGCCACGACCTCGACCGGCAGGCGCCACCCGGCGGTCTGCAGGTGGTCGTGGAACAGGTAGATGCCGATGACCACGCTCACGATCGGGTCGATGATCGTGATGGCGGCCTGGGACGACGTGATCGGTCCGGCGTGGAACGCGCTCTGGATCAGGAACAGGCCGACCGCCCCGGTCGCCACCATCGCGTAGGGCACCCAGTCCGTGAACGTGCGTCCCCAGCCGATCGACAGCAGCGTCGTGAACTGCTTGGTGAGGGCGGCCGACAGGGCGAACAGGACGGCCCCCGCGCTGCCGAACATGGCGGCGCGGAACCACCGCGGACCCGTGAAGCCCAGGGCCGAGCAGCCGGCCGCCACGGCGCCGATGACCACGAACACGAAGATCCATGCGTGCCGTGACGGGATGACGTCACCGCCCCCGGGATCGGACACCACGAGGAAGGTGGCGAGGCCGCCGGCGGCGGCGGCGGAGCCGCCCCACTCCCGCCACCCCAGGTGGAAGCGGAACCAGACGCCGAGGATCAGCACGAGGAGCAGCAGCTCGGACGCCACGATGGGCTGGACGGAACTCAGCTGCCCGAAGTGGAGGGCTCCGGCCTGGAGCAGGAATCCCACGCCGATCATGGCCAGGCCCAGGAACCAGATGGCGTTGGAGAAGGCGTAGCGGACCAGGCGCAGGCTCATCACCGTGTCCGGTGGCGCGCTCTGGACCCCGATCCGCTGGAAGATCGCGCTGAGGGCGTTGGCCAGGGCGGCGAGGACGGCCAGGAGGTACGCCACACCCAGTGTCTACCGCAGCGACCGCCGCCGACCCCCGGATGCCCGCCCGGATACGCTGACCGGTGCCCGGCGACCGGGCACGGAGCGAAGGGGAACCGGACATGAGCGTCACCCAGCAGGACCAGTCGACCGCTTCCGCGGGCGCACCCTCGCCGGAGGACTTCGAGGCGGAAGCCCGCGCCTTCCTCGACGCCCACGCCGAGAAGCGCCCGGTGGAGACCTTCGTGTGGGGTCAGGGCTCCGACGACGTCAGCCTCTTTCCGGAGAAGACGCACGACCAGGAGGTGGCCGACCTGGCCGTGTCCCGCGCCTGGGCCCAGCAGGTCTTCGATGCCGGGTTCGGCTGGATCACCGGTCCCACGGACTACGGCGGCCGCGCGCTGCCGGGCGACTACCAGCGGATCTGGGGCCGCGTGGCTGCGGACTACCGCACCCCGTCGATGTCCATCTACGGCATCGGCCTCGGCATGGTCGCACCGACGATCCTGGCCCACGCCACCGACGAGGTGAAGGAGGCCTACCTGCGCAGGATGTGGCGTGGCGACATCGTGGGCTGCCAGCTCTTCAGCGAGCCCTCCTCCGGCTCGGACCTGGCCTCCCTCCAGACCCGGGCGGTCAAGGACGGCGACGAGTGGGTCCTCAACGGGCAGAAGGTGTGGACGTCGGGCGCCCAGGTGTCCGACATCGGCGAGATCATCTGCCGCACCGACCCGGACCTGCCCAAGCACCGGGGGCTCACGGGCTTCGTGGTGGACATGCACGCCCCCGGCGTCGAGGTGCGTCCCCTGCGCCAGATGACGGGCGGGGCCTCGTTCAACGAGGTGTTCTTCACCGACGTCCGGGTGCCCGACTCCCACCGCCTCGGCGACATCAACGGCGGGTGGACCGTGGCCCTCACCACGCTCATGAACGAGCGGGCCGCCATCGGCGGCGGGGGCGGCGGCGTGAGCCTGCCGCAGTCCACCCGGCTGATCGAGGCCGCCCGATCGGCGGGCAAGGCGGGCGATCCGCTCGTGCGCCAGCAGCTGGCCGACATCGTCATCAACGAGCGGGTGGCCGGGTACACCAACCGGCGGGCCATGGCCAAGATCGCCGCCGGTCAGCTGCCCGGACCGGAGATGTCGCTGGGCAAGCTGTCGTTGACGGCCAACATGGTGCGGACCTACGAGGTCGTGTCGTCGATCTTCGGGCCGTCGCTGGTGGCCGACACCGGTGCCTGGGGCAACTATGCGTGGACCCAGTACCTCCTCGGCGTGCCCGGCATGCGGATCGCCGGCGGATCGGACGAGGTCATGCGCAACATCATCGGCGAGCGG
>PMFY01000394.1:0-2934 GCA_003157945.1 Acidimicrobiaceae bacterium
GGTGAGCTTGGCCACATCGAAGAAGGCCGGCGAGTGGTTGACGTCGGCCAGTGCGAACCACCGGACCATCTGGTCCCGGGTGAACACCTCCGCCTCGTCGTTGGGCGGGCTCCAGCCGAGCAGCCCCAGGTAGTTCACGAACGCGTCGGCGAGGTAGCCCTGGTCGCGGTAGGACTCGACGGCGACCGGGTCCTTGCGCTTGGACAGCTTCTTGCGGGCCTCGTTGACCAGCATGGGGAGGTGGGCGAAGACCGGCAGGGCCGGCGTCGGCCCGTCGGCGGGGCCGACCGTGCCGTCGGTGGTCCAGCCGATGCCGGCGAAGGCGTTCCACATGAGGATGCCCCGGGGCGTGGTGGGCAGCAGGTCCTCGCCCCGGATGACGTGGGTGATGGCCATGTCGATGTCGTCGACGACGTTGGCCAGTACGAACAGCGGAGCGCCGTTGCCCTTGACCGCCACGAAGTCGTCCATCGCCGTCAGCGGGAACTCGACGTCCCCCCGGATGACGTCGGGGACGACGACCGTGCCCGCCTCGGGCGTGGCGAACCGGAGCGCCCGGCCACCGTCACGGGGGAGGCCGAGCGCACGGCAGTGGCCGTCGTACCCGGGGGTGAGGATGCCGGCGGCCTTGTTGCGGGCGGTGATCTCGTCGTGGGTGCACCCGCACGCGTACAGCAGGCCCGCATCCCACAGCGCATCGATGGCCCGGTGGTAGCGGTCGGTGCGCAGCGACTGGCGGTACGGGCCCTCGTCGGCATCCATGCCGAGCCAGTGCAGGGCGGACAGGATGCCGTCGACCCACTCCTCGCGGTTGCGCTCGGTGTCGGTGTCCTCGATCCGGAGCACGAACGTGCCCCCGGACCGGCGGGCGACCAGCCAGTTGAACAGTGCAGTCCGGGCGCTCCCCACGTGGAAGTACCCGGTCGGCGAGGGTGCGAACCGCACCCTCGGGGTGTCTGGTGCCACCCGCGCCTTACTCGTCCTCGACGATGGTGATGGCGCCGGTCGGGCAGCCGTTGGCGGCCTGGCGGACCTTTTCGCGGAGCTCCTCGCCCGGCGTCTCGTTCAGGACGTAGAGGAAGCCGTCGTCGCGGACCTCGAAGACCTCGGGGGCGATGCCCATGCACACGGCGTTGCTGGCGCACTCGTCGTAGTCCACAACAATTTTCATGGCGATCCTCCGGGAGTTCGGCGAAGACGCCCACTGTACCGGGCCACCGGACCCCTGCCGGGACAGGTGCCGGCTGCTAGAACACCCCCATGGACTCCACCCCTCAGACCGTGTCGACGGTGGCTCGTGGCCCCCGACGATCCGTCCGGATCGCGGCCCTGGTCCTCGTGGGCGCCCTGGCCGTCGTGACGACCGCCTGCTCCTCGGGGTCGTCGTCCTCCGCCACCACCACGTCCTCGACGGCCGGTGGCGGTGGCGCGACCCCGACCACCGCCCCGTCCACCGGACTGCCCCCGATCCGCCACGTGTTCGTCATCGTGCTGGAGAACGAGGGCTACGCCCAGACCTTCGGCGACCCGGCCGCCGACCCGTACCTCGCCACCACGCTGTCGGCGTCGGGGGCCCAGCTGAGCGAGTACCACGGGATCGGGCACTTCTCCAACGACAACTACATCGCGCTGATCTCCGGGCAGGCACCCAATCCCGACAACCAGGCCGACTGCCAGGTGTTCAACGACTTCCCGACCTCGGCGACGGTGGCCGCCGACGGCCAGATCAGCGACTCGGGCTGCGTGTTCCCGACGTCGGTGCCCACGGTCGCCGACCAGCTCGACGCCGCCCACCTCACCTGGAAGGCCTACATGCAGGACATGGGCAACGACCCGACCCGGGAGTCGGCCGTCTGCGGCCACCCGGCCGTGGGGAGCCCCGACCAGACCCAGAAGGCGGTGCCCGGCGACGGCTACGCCACCCGGCACGACCCGTTCGTGTACTTCCACTCGGTCATCGACGACACCGCACTGTGCGACGCCCGGGTGGTCCCCCTCGGCAGTACGTCGGGCGCCCTGCCGGCCTCGGCCCCGGCCGGGACCACCGGACTGGCCACCGATCTCAAGAAGGTGTCGACCACCCCCAACTTGAGCTTCATCACGCCCAACCTGTGCGCCGACGGCCACGACGCCCCCTGCGTGAACGAGGCGGGCGCGGCGACGGCCGGCGCCAACATCGACGCCTTCCTGTCGACCTGGGTGCCGCGCATCACCGGTTCGCCGGCCTTCCGCCAGGACGGGCTCCTGATCGTCACCTTCGACGAGGCCGACGTCGACGGCCCCGACCAGGACGACTCGGCGTGCTGCAACGAGCAGCCCGGCCCGGCCGCGCCCCTACCGGGGCTGTCGGGACCCGGGGGCGGGCGCACGGGGACGGTGCTGGTGTCGCCGTTCATCAGGCCCGGGACGGTGAGCGCCGTCCCCTACAACCACTACTCCACGCTGGGGACGATCGAGGAACTGTTCGGCCTGGCCAAGCTCGGCCAGGCGGCCACGGTCAGCGCCACCTTCGGACACGACGTGTTCACCGGCACCCGGGCCGCCGCGTCCTCCTGACCCTCCCCGGCGGTGGGTGGAGGGGCACGGCACGGGTCGGAAGGGGCGGCCCTAGTCTCGTGGGCATGTGCCGGAACATCACGATCCTCCGCGGACTCGAGCCCGCGGCCACGCCCGACGAGGTCGAGGCGGCGGCCCGGCAGTACGTGCGGAAGGTGGGTGGCGTCCAGTCGACGTCTCCGGCCACGGCCGAGGCCGTCGAGCGGGCCGTCCGCGCCGTCGCCGAGGCCACCGCGGTGCTGCTGGCCGAACTCCCGGAGCGCCGTCGTCCGCCGACCACCGAGCCCCCGCTCCGCCGCCGGGCGGCGGCGTCGGCCTGACCGGTCCGACCCCCGGCCCGGGGTGCCCCGGGGATCACCCCAGCTCGAGGGTGCGCGT
>PMFY01000394.1:2939-6370 GCA_003157945.1 Acidimicrobiaceae bacterium
GACAGCGTGCCCGCCGGACGGGTCACCTGCTCGGCGCCCAGGCCGAACTTGGCCAGGAGCGAGCGGGCCTCGGACAGGGTCAGGCCGCACCGGTCGCACACCTCCCGGACCAGGTCGCGCCCGCCCCCGAGGTCGCGGCGGTCCTGACCCAGCACCCCGGGGACGACACTCGGCCCGAACCACCGCTGGCCCGAGGTGAGGGGCAGGTCGCCGAGGAGCGCGGCCACCAGGGTGGACTTGCCCGCTCCGTTCGGACCGGTCACCCCCAGTCGGTCCCCCCAGCCGATCTCGAGGTCGATCGGCCCGAGGACGAACTCGCCCCGGGCGACGACGGCGGCGTCCAGCCGGGCGACGATCGCCCCGGCCCGCTCGGCCTCCTCGATGGAGAAGCGGAGGTCCCACCCCTCCCAGGGTTTCGCCACCTCGTCGAGGGCGGCCAGCGCCCGTTCGGTCTGGCGGGCCTTGGAGGCCAGCTTCTCGGTCCGGTTGATCCGGAAGTCGCGCTGGGCCTTGTCGTTGTCGCGTGGTGACCGGGCCTCGCGGGCCACACCGGTCGTCGCCCACTGGCGCTGCCGGTCGGCGCGTTCCTGCAGCCCCGACCGGGTGGTCCGGTACAGCTCGTAGGCCTCCTCGGCCTGGCGACGGGACGTGGCCCGCTCCGCCTGGAATCCGGCCCACCCCCCGCCGAACTCGCGGGCGGTGTGGTCGTGCTCGTCGAGCTCGAGCACGGTGGTGACCGTCTGCTCGAGGAACGCCCGGTCGTGGGAGACCACGACCATGCCGCCCGTTCGGCGACCGATCCAGGCCTGGAGCCGTTGCTGTCCGTCGAAGTCCAGGTCGTTCGTCGGCTCGTCGAGCAGGGTGATCGAGAACTGCGACAGTTCGATGGCGGCCAGTGCCACCTTCGCCTCCTGCCCCCCGGACAACGTGGACACCTCCCGGTCGGCCAGCGCCGGTCCGAGGCCCAGGTCGTCCAGTACCGCCTCGATCCGCGCGTCGACGTCCGCCGCTCCCAGCGAGGTGAAGCGCTCCAGGGCCGTCTCGTAGCGGGTCTCGGCGGCGCGGGTGCCGTCCACCAGGCCGGCGGCGGCCGCCTCGAGCTCGCGCTCCGCGTCCTGGGTCCCGGTCCGCCTCGACAGGTACCGGCGGACCGACTCCCCCGCCACCTGCTCGTGCTCCTGGGCCAGGTAGCCCACGGTGGCGCCCGGCGGGTCGACGGTCACGGAGCCGGCGTCGGGCGGCTCGATGCCGGCCAGCAGCCGGAGCAGCGTCGTCTTGCCGACGCCGTTGGGTCCCGTGACCCCCACGCAGGACCGGGGACCGACGGTGAGGGAGACGTCGGCCAGGACGGTGCGCCCGCCGCGGTCGTGGGAGACCGAGCGGGCCACGAGCGTGGCGGCCGGCGGCCGGTCGGCCCGACGGGACGGAACGGGCGAAGGAGAGGAAGGTGACGAGGGAGATGAGGGTGAGGCGGGCATGGGGGACCTCCGGGACCAGAAAACAGGACAGGATGCGGTCGACCGGAACTCACTTCACGTGACGATGCTACCTCCGGGACGGGCCGCACCGCCGGCCCGGCGCCGTCATCGTCGTCTCAGGCCAGGCAGCAGACGTGGGTGGTGAGCGGACCCCCGTTGAGAGCCAGGGCGTCGTCGAGGGCGGCCGTCATGTCGAGGGGCACGCCGTCGGCGTCGGCGTAGGCCCGATGGAGGTTCAGCACCAGCCGCTCGGCGTCCGGCCACCCGGCGAAGGGTCCGAGGTCCGCCGCCTGCGCCAGGGCGAGCGGTCCGATCCCCTCGCGCCGGCCGTCGTCGGCCAGGCCGAGCACGAACCGGTAGTAGCGCTCGTGGTCGGCCAGCACGTCCGGCAGTTCGGCCGCCGCCGTCACCGGACCGTGGCCGGGCACCACGACGTCGGGTCCGAAGCGGGCCACCCAGTCGAGCGACCGCAGGGCCCCGTCGAGGGATCCACCGAAGACGAGTGGGGTGAGGCCGACGAACAGCAGGTCACCGGCGAACAGCACCCGGTCGTCGGGCAGCCAGACGACGAGGTCGCCCGTGGTGTGCGCCGGGCCGCCGGGATGGACGACGTCGACCGGCCGGTCACCGGCGTACAGGCGCAGGGAGGAGCGGACGGTGACGTCGGGCACCCGCCGGGTGACACCGCCCCAGTCGGGCACCGGCGCCCAGTGGACGGGGCCGCGGTCGAGGAGACGGTCGCGTAGCAGGTGGCGCCGCATGACCTCGTGCCCGATCAGGACGGTCCCCTCGGGCAGGAGCGAGTTGCCGTAGGTGTGGTCACCGTGCTCGTGGGTGTTGACCGCGTACCGCACCGGCGCGCCGCCGGTCGCCCCGTCGACCGCGTCGAGGAAGCGCCGGGTGCGGGCCTCGGTGGCGCACGTGTCGACCACGAGGGTGCCGCCGGGCCACGCCACCGCGCCGGCGTTGTTGAGCCACCAGGTTCCGTCGGGCTGGATCCAGGCATAGGTGGCCTCGGCGACCTCGACGAGGTGGCCGGCGGCCACGGTCGGATCGGGCGCGTGGAGGTGCTCGTCCATGCGCCCCTTCCTAGCGCCCCCGGACCTCCGGGGTCACGTGTCGCTCCTTAGGGCTTGTCGCGGCCGACGACCCACATGGCGAAGAACTGCGATCCGCCGCCGTAGGCCTGGCCGAGCGCCAGCTTGGCCCCGTCCACCTGGTGCTCACCCGCCTGGCCCCGGACCTGCATGGCAACCTCGAGGAACCGGAGCATCCCCGACGCGCCGATGGGGTTGGAGGAGAGCACGCCGCCCGAGGCGTTCCACGGGATGTCGCCGTCGAAGGCCGTCGCCCCCGCCTCGGTCAGCTTCCAGCCGTCGCCGAGGTCGCAGAACCCGAGGTTCTCGAGCCACATCGGCTCGTACCAGCTGAACGGCACGTAGACCTCGGCGCAGTCGAACTGCCGGCGCGGGTCCGTGACGCCGGCCTGGGCGTAGACGTCGGCCGAGCAGTCGCGCCCGGCCTGCGGGTTGATCTGGTCGCGCCCGGCGAACATCGTCGGCTCCGAGCGCATCGCCGTGCCGTGGATCCAGGCCGGCGGGTAGCCGCCCGAGAGGGCGTCCTCCGAGGCGAGCACCATGGCCGCCGCCCCGTCGGAGGACGGGCACGCCTCCAGGTAGCGCAGCGGGTCCCACAGCATCATCGAGTCCTCGACCATCTTCATGTCGATGTCGGCGAGGTGGAGGTGGGCGTACGGGTTGCGCATGGCGTTCTTGCGGTCCTTGACCGCCACCATCCGCCCGATGTGGTCGGGCGCGCCGGAGCGGCGCATGTAGGCCCGGATGTGCGGGGCGAAGTAGCCGCCGGCGCCGGCGAGCAGCGGTGCCGCGAAGGGCTGGGGCACCGAGAGCGCCCACATGGCGTCGGAGTCGGACTGCTTCTCGTAGGCCACGG
>PMFY01000374.1:0-3188 GCA_003157945.1 Acidimicrobiaceae bacterium
GGGATGATCGCCGCCTTCGGCTACTGGGAGCTGGTCTCCGCCCACCACCAGCCGACGCTGGTCGCCCTGCTGATCGTCCTCATCCTGGGCGCCTCGATCGCCGGGGCGTTCGTCGAACGGGTCCTGATGCGCCGTCTGCACGGCGCCTCGGCCGAGCGGCCGGTCATGGTGACCCTGGGGCTCATGGTCATCCTCACCGGCATGGCCACCGTGATCTGGTCGCCGACGGTGGAGCGGTCGGTGAACCCGCAGATCAACGGCCAGTTCCGCCTGGTCGGCATCAACATCGAGAACCAGTACGTCCTCATCATCGGCGTGGCCATCGCCGTGGCGATCGGCCTGCGGGTGCTCTTCCGGACCACCCGCACCGGCTACGCCCTGCGGGCCGTGGTCGACGATCCCGAACTGCTCGCCATGTCCGGCGTGTCCCCCAACCGGATGAGCCAGTACGGATGGATCCTGGGCTTCTTCATGGCCGCGCTCTCCGGCGTGCTGCTGGCCCCCACCCAGACCACCGGCATCAGCATCGAGTCCTTCACCCTGCTGGTGGTCAGCGGGTACGCGGCCGCCATCGTGGGCCGCCTCCGGAACATCCCACTCACCTTTGCCGCCGCGCTGGCCATCGGCCTCGCCGAGAACTACATCCTCAATTACATCGAGCCCCACCTCTCGTCCCAGCTCCAGACGGACGTCACCAGCGCCCTGCCGATGGTCTTCCTCTTCATCGCCCTGGTCACGCTCCCCTCGGTCCGCCTCCGGGCGGTGGGTCGCCTCACCTCGATGCGGGCCCCGCGGGTGGCGAGCGGCAAGGAGTCGCTCATCGGTGGAGGGGTGTTCCTGGTGGTCGCCGTGGTCGCCGGTCTGGCCTTCGCCGACACCAACATCAACGGGACCACGCTGGGCCGGCTCGGTGGCATGGTGATGTGCCTCGCCATCGTGGGACTGTCGCTGGTCCTGCTGACCGGCTACTCGGGCCAGGTCTCGCTCTGCCAGTTCTCGTTCATGGGGATCGGTGCCTTCGTGATGGGCAAGGTGGCCGGCGGCGGCTCCGTGCTCGGACTGGTGGCGGCCATCGCCATCTGTGCCGGCATCGGCGCCCTCGTCGCACTGCCCACGATCCGACTGTCCGACCTGTACCTGGCCCTCGCCACCTTCGCCTTCGCCGACGCCGTGGCCACCGGCTTCTTCGCCGACGGCCGCATCTACGGTGCCGGCGGACTCTCCGTCTACCGCATCGTGCTGCCCCACCTGTCCTTCGGCGGCGACACCGCCGAGTTCCTGCTCGTCACCGTGTTCTTCGTGCTGTCGGCCCTGCTGGTCCTCGCCATCCGGCGCAGTCTCTTCGGCCGCCGACTGGTGGCGGTCAACGACTCCCCGGCCGCCTACGCCACCGTGGGCCTCGACATCGGCTTCACCAAGGTGGCGGTGTTCGCCATCGCCGCCGGCATGGCCGGACTGGCCGGCGCCCTCTACGGCACGGTCCAGGGCGTCGTGGGCACCACCGACTTCGACATCTTCCCGGGCATCATCTTCGTGCTGTTCGTGACCATCTGGAGCATCCGCACCGTCTCGGGTGCGTTCCTGGCGGCGCTGACCTACGTGGTCCTCAACCAGGTGTGGCCGTCCAGCGTCGGCATCTTCGCCGGCATCGGCATCATCCTCATCGGTCGGGCCGCCAACGGGATCCTCGGCATCGAGGCGCTCCACTTCCGCCTCCCGTGGGTCAAGGGCGGAGGCCAGGTGGCCATCGGCGAGCCGACGCCGTCCTTCTCCGGTATGGCGCTCGGCGGGGAGGGCACCCGTGCCGTCGGTTGACCAGGAGGCCCCCGCGGCCGTCGGGGATCCGGGGGCACCGGCCCGGGCGGTGCTGACCGTCGAGGGGGTCGCCGTCCGCTTCGGCGGGGTGGCGGCGCTGAGCGACGCCAACCTGGTCGTCCACGAAGGCAGCGTGACCGGCCTCATCGGTCCCAACGGGGCCGGCAAGACGACCCTGTTCAACGTGATCAGCGGGCTCCAGACCCCCGACCGGGGGACGGTGCACCTCTACGACACCGACATCACGAAGATGAGGCCCCACCGTCGGGCCCGCCTCGGCCTGGCCCGCACCTTCCAGCGGCTCGAGCTGTTCGGTACCCTGACCGCCGGCGAGAACGTGCAGGTGGGCCTGGAGTCCTCCGTCAAGTGGTGGCAGTGGCGGCACGTCAAGCGCACCTTTCCCTGGGTGAAGCAGGGGGTGCCCGACGCCGACGGGGTCCCCACCGGCGAGCCGACCGGACCCGGATCGGTCGCCGTGGCCACGTCGGACCGACTGCTCGAGGGCGTCGGCCTCGGCGGCATGGCGGCCGACCAGGCGAGTGCCATGCCGACCGGCCTCGCCCGCATGGTGGAACTGGCCCGTGCGCTGGCCATGGCTCCCAAGGTCCTCCTCCTGGACGAGCCCGGCTCGGGCCTCGACGACGCCGAGTCCGAGACGCTCGGTCAGCTGCTGACGACACTCGCCCGGGGAGGGATGGGCGTGCTCCTCGTCGAGCACGACATGGAGCTCGTCATGCGCATCTGCGACTACATCTACGTGCTCGACTTCGGTGACGTGATCGCCTCCGGCACGCCCGAGGAGATCCGGAAGGACCCGATGGTCCAGGCCGCCTACCTCGGCGCCGTCTCCGAGGAGGAAGCACTGAGCGCGGCCGGGGCCGCCGACGGACAGCAGGCTGCCGGCGACACGGAAGCTGCCGGCGAGAGGGTCGGGACCGCCGACCGCGGCGACGCGGTGGACGACGGCGCTCCGGCGGACGCCGCCGGGGCCACGGGCGACGCGGTCGACGACGACGAGGCGGCCCAGGCATGAGCGACCGGACCACGGAGTCGGCACCCGCGACCCCCACCGTGCTCCCGCCCGGTGTGCACGTCCGGGGCGTGCGCGCCTCGTACGGCCGCATCGAGGTGCTCCACGGGGTCGACCTCGAGGTCCCGGCGGGCAGCGTGTTCGCCCTCCTCGGACCCAACGGCGCCGGCAAGTCGACCCTGCTCAAGGTCATGAGCGGCCGCATGCGGCCCTCGGCCGGCGAGGTCGTGATCGGCGACACCCCCATCGGCAAGACCTCGGCCGAGAAGCTGGCCCGCCAGGGCGTGTGCGCCGTGCCCGAGGGGCGGGGGATCTTCCCGAACCTGACCGTGCGCGAGAACCT
>PMFY01000374.1:3273-3464 GCA_003157945.1 Acidimicrobiaceae bacterium
TGCGTTGGTGACCAACCCGCGCGTGCTGTACCTGGACGAGCTCTCGATGGGCCTCGCACCCCTCATCGTGGCCGAGTTGTACGAGCTGGTCGGGACCCTGTCCCGGCGGGGCATGACGATCGTGCTCGTCGAGCAGTTCGTGACGACCGCACTGGCCGTGGCCGATCACGCGGCGATCATGGTCCACGGCC
>PMFY01000054.1 GCA_003157945.1 Acidimicrobiaceae bacterium
GGTGGTGGCGGTGGCGGTGGCGGTGGCGGTGCGGTCCGGGGCAACGCGGACCGGGCCGGCTCGGGCGGTGTCGACCGGCAGGCCGATGAGAGCGGCCAGCCCCCGGAGCGCGAGGTCGTCGGGGACGGAGCCGGGGTCGAGTCGTTCCTGCATGGCCAGCCCGTTGAGCAGCGCCTTGATCAGCACGGCCAGCTCCTCGGGTGTGGCGTCCGGTACCGCGCCCACGGACGAGGTCCAGGCGTCGATGCGCCGAGCGCTGTAGCGCAGCGCTTCGGAGTTGCGGACCCGGATGACGTCGGCGACCTCGGGGTCGCGGGCGGCGCGGAGCCAGAGCTCGTGCTCCAGCAGCGGCCACCGTGACGACTCCCGGTCGGAGGTGTCGGCCACAGTGGCCCACACGGCGCCCAGCTGGCCGGCGGGGGAGTCGGACACCGCCACCTCGGCCAGGAGCACGGTGAGCACCGAGTCCTTCCAGGCGTCGAGGAGGGCCAGCAGCAGGCCCTGCTTGGAGCCGAAGTGGGCGTAGACGGCGCCGGAGGTCCGCCCGGCCGCTTCGGCCACGGCATCGACGGACACGGCGTCCACACCCTGCTCGGCGAAGAGCTCGGCGGCCGCGGCCAACAGACGTGACCGGGTCTCCGCCTTGCGCTCGCCCTGCGTCCTCGACATCCGCTCCCACTCCGGTCGACGTTCGGGGGTGAACCTACATATATCGGGAGCGTTATGCAACTGTCGGCGGATTCGCCCGTGATCGTGTTCGGGCGGCGGCGACGAGCGTGATGCCCGGCGTTGCCCTCTGCGCCGCCGAGCACCGATCCACCCGATCCGACTCCGTCCCGTCGCGGGCCGCCCGACCGGTGCCCTGGGTCGGGCATTCTCGGGACGCGGCCCCTACAGTGGTCGGGTCGCCCCATCACCCGACCTGCAAGGGAGCACCATGTCCACGCACGCCAACACCCGCGACTCGCTCTACATCGACGGGGCCTGGGTCCCGTCCACCGGCTCCGGATCGATCGACGTGATCGACTCCACCACCGAGGAGGTCATGGGCACCGTCCCCGAGGGCACCACCGGGGACGTCGACCGGGCCGTCGCCGCGGCCAAGGCCGCCTTTCCGGCGTGGTCGGCCCGCCCGCTCGAGGAACGCACCGCGCTCCTGTCCAAGGTGGCCGAGGCCCTGGGCGCCCGGATGGACGACCTGGCCGATCTCATCACCCACGAGGTCGGGATGCCGCGCATCCTGTCCCAGCTCGTCCAGGTCGGCCTGCCGCTCAACTCGTTCGCCTCGGCCGCCCAGGTGGCCGCCGACTTCACGTGGGAGCAGACGATCGGCAACTCGCTCATCGTGCGCGAGCCCATCGGTGTCGTCGGCTGCATCACGCCGTGGAACTACCCGCTCCACCAGATCGCCGCCAAGGTGGCCCCGGCCCTCGCCGCCGGTTGCACCGTCGTCGTGAAGCCGAGCGAGGTCGCCCCGCTCAACGCCTTCGTGCTGGCCGAGATCATGGACGAGGTCGGCGTGCCCGCCGGTGTGTTCAACCTCGTGACCGGGTTCGGCCCGGTCGTCGGCGAGGCCATCGCCGCCCACAAGGACGTGGACATGGTGTCCTTCACCGGCTCGACACGGGCCGGCAAGCGGGTCACCGAGGTCGCCGCCGGCACCGTCAAGCGGGTGGCCCTGGAGCTCGGCGGCAAGTCGGCCAACGTCATCCTGCCCGACGCCGACCTGGCCACCGCCGTCCCCGACGGGCTCAACAAGTGCTACATGAACTCGGGGCAGACCTGCAGCGCCCTGACCCGCATGCTGGTCCCCCGGGACAAGTTGGGTGAGGTCGAGGAGCTGGCCCGCACGGCCGCCGAGTCCTTCACGCCGGGTGACCCCTTCGACGGGGCGTCCCGGATCGGACCGCTCGTCTCGGCGGCCCAGCGCGACCGGGTGCGGGGCTACATCGACAAGGGCCTCGGCGAGGGCGCCAGGCTGGTGACCGGCGGTGCCGACGCACCCGACGGGCTCGAGCGCGGGTTCTTCGTGGCGCCGACCGTCTTCTCCGACGTCACCCGGGACATGACCATCGCCCGCGAGGAGATCTTCGGGCCGGTGCTGGTCATCATCCCCTACGACAGCGAGGACGAGGCCGTCGAGATCGCCAACGACACCGACTACGGCCTGGCCGGCGGCGTCTGGTCCGGGGACCCGGAGCACGCCAAGGCCGTGGCCCGGCGGCTGCGCACCGGCCAGGTCGAGGTCAACGGCGGCAGCTTCAACCCGGGTGCACCGTTCGGTGGCTACAAGCAGTCGGGCAACGGCCGCGAGTTCGGCTCCTTCGGCCTGGAGGAGTTCCTCGAGGTCAAGGCCATGCAGCTCTGAGGCGGTAGCGGTCGGCGAACCCGCCGGCGACGACGTCGTCGTGTGGACGGGCCGCCCCCGGCGGCCCGTCCGACGCGTCGGCGCTCAGAGGCCGAACTGGTCGTCGACGAGGCCGAGGTGGATGCGGGCGGCGTCCATGTAGGTCTTCTCGCCGATGAAGACGTGCTGGGTGCCCGTATAGAGGTCGCGGAAGGCGCGCTCGAGCCGCGTGCCCTCGCGGATCGCCGACGTGCCGGCCGCCAGGTGGGCCCACTGGACGACCTCCCGGCTGGCCTCGGTGGCGTAGGTGGCGGCCACCCGCAGGTCGGCCCGCATCGTGGGCGTCAGCGCGCCGTCCTCGAGCACCTGGCGCTCGGCCACGCCGAACGCGTCGAGCACGAGCAGGTGGGCCGCCTGCCACATGGCCTTGTGGTGGGAGAGTCCCCGCTGGAACGTGGCCCGGTTGGCCAGGGCCCCGTCGTCCCCCATGCGCACCTTGGTGCGGGCCAGCTCGGCGACGTCGTCGAGCATGCTCTTGGCCACGCCTAGCGCCCATGACGCGTGACCGGCTGCGGTGACCGGCATCATGCCCATGCGGGTGGCCGGCGATGCGCCGCGATGTGGCTCGCGAACGAACAGTCCAAAGGTGCGGCTCTTCGGGACGAAGACGTTCTCGACGCTGTAGTCATAGGACCCGGTTCCCTTGAGCCCCTGGACATGCCAGCCGTCCTTGAAGTTAATCTCTGCGCGTGGAAGCACGGCGACCTGCATGTCGGGGAGGCCTTCGCTGACCCAGCGCATCTCGCCGTTGTCCATCGGGAAGAAGCCGGCCGCGACGTACTCGGAATGACCGGTGCCTGAGCCGAAGCTCCACGAACCGTTCAGCAGGTAGCCGCCGTCGACGGCTGTCCCCTGCCCGTTGGGGAAGAACTGGCCACCCATCGTGACCCGGTTGTCGTGCGCGGTGAACACCTCGGCAAAGCCGTCGTCGGGCAGATAGGCTGCCGCGGCGAACGATGATGGCAGATTCGCGATGCCTATCCATCCGAATGAGCCATCTTGCCAGGCCATTTCGATCCACGTCTCGATCATCTCGGTGAACGACGGTTCGACGCCACCGGCGGCGACCGGATTGAATGAGGACATCAACCCGCTGGCCCACATCTCGTTGACAATCCCCGGGGTAAGAGTGCGCATCCGCTCGGATTCGGCGGCCTCGGCCTGCACGAGGTCGCGCATACCGCGAGCTAGCGAAACGACCCGGTCATCTGTGTCAACTAACGACGTCATCTGGCGCTTTCCCATCATCGGTGATGTCTGACCGCATCAGCGGGAACACTGATACCGGTGACCGTACTCGACTCCAGATCAGGGCGGGAGGCCTCTCATGCTTAACACCGTTGCCAACGTCGTCGTAATAGTTCTGGGCCTTCACGTGATCTGAAAACCATTGGTGGACTGCTCACGGCGATGATCGCCGATGAACCGCGCTACGGCTTCCTAATAGCGGAGTGCGAGGCGGCCCAGGAGTTGATCCACCGCGTCCGTGAGGACACGCCGGTGACGAGGATCATCTCACCAGTCCAGCTTTTCGGTGACGAGCTCGCTCGGCGGTGTGACGGTGGCCCATCGCTCGGCGATCTTGCCTCCGGCGAGGCGCCACATGACAAAGCCATGGAACTCCATGCGCTTTCCGGTCTTCGCATGTGTGCCCGTCCAGATGTTGCGCACCATCACCTTGTCGCCCTCGGCCATCGAATCGACCACCTGTACGCGCAGGTCGGGAAGCAGCTGCAGCATATGCTCCATCATCGTTCGGTCCCCGGCGCGGTCAGTGTGCTTGCCACCGGGACCGTCGTGGTCGTAGAAGTCTTCCGACATATTTCGGATGATCGCGTCAAGGTCTTTGTTGTTCACGAACTGATCGAAGTGCTCGATGACGAAGCGGCGATTGCGCTCCTGATCGGTCGTGTCAGCATCTGGCTGGCCGGACATGGATCACCTCTCCAACGTTTGCAAAAAGCATCGGTGACAATGATTCGTTCGTCTTTCACGTTTCGCTCTTGCACAATCCGCTGCACGATGTCGCCGCCTCAAGCAGCGTGATAGACAATCTCGATGGATGGTAGCTATCCCGAGCTGCCCGCGGCAGCATCCTGGGCGGCGGCTCGCGTATTCTTTCCCGCCGGAGACTATCGCCACCCGCCGACCGGTCTGGTGCAGCTACGGCGCCCTAACCTTGGATTGTGCGATGGATCGTCGACGGCATGAACGTGATCGGGAGCCGCCCCGATGGCTGGTGGAAGGACCGGGGCCGGGCCATGGCCGCGCTGGTAGAGAATCTCGACCGATGGGCCTCAGGTCAAGCGGACGCGGTGGCGGTGGTCTTCGAACGGCCGCCGTCGACCCCCATGGTCTCCTCCGTGATCGAAATAGCGCACGCGCCCAGGGCCGCCGCGAACTCAGCCGACGACGAGATCGTCCGGCTTGTCCAGGCTGACGCTGCACCGCACGAAATCCGTGTCGTGACATCGGACAAGGCGCTGAGTGACCGGATCCGCGGCCTTGGTGCTGAAGTCTTTCCGGCGGTCAGCTTTCGTGACCTCGTCGACCCGCGGGGAAAATGACCGTCGGCGGCGGTGCTCCCGCTCCCAACCGAGTCTGCGAACTCGCGCAAATCGAGATCCCGATCATTCAGGCGCCGATGACCTACATCGCCGGGGCCCGGCTCGCCGCGGCGGTGTCCAACGCCGGCGCGCTGGGAATCATCGAGACCAC
>PMFY01000415.1:0-293 GCA_003157945.1 Acidimicrobiaceae bacterium
ACCGACTCGCTCCACTCGGCCGTCGTCGAGCTGGTGGCCCTCGAGGGCTCCCGGATCACGTACACGACGATCCAGAACTGGTCCAACAACGTCTACAACCTCGTGACCAAGCGGGCCCGGGCCGAGGCGGAGGCCCACGTCGAGTGGATCGACGGCAATATCGGGTCCCGACTCACCATGAAGTACCCGAGCGTCTACCTCATGGGTCCGAAGGCCTCGGGCGAGGTGCTCTCGGTGGCGTACGCCGGCGCCGGCCAGCACCAGGACGCCGGGGCCAAGATGGTCCACGCCGC
>PMFY01000415.1:310-4022 GCA_003157945.1 Acidimicrobiaceae bacterium
AAGGTCGGCGACGACCAGCTCTTCTACCTGATGAGCCGCGGCCTGTCCGAGACCCAGGCGATGGGCATGATCGTCAACGGCTTCATCGAGCCGATCACCCGGACGCTCCCGATGGAGTACGCCGTCGAGTGGAGTCGGCTGATCGAGCTGCAGATGGAGGGCTCCATCGGCTGAGCCGGTGGAGCCTGCCCGTCCCCTGGCTGGGCCACAATGGACCCGACGATGACGAGGGAGCCCGTCCATGCCGATGCGTGAAGAGTGCAAGCACTTCCAGAGCCGTACCTATGCGTCGGGCGAGGTGGCCCGCTTCTGCGTGCTCGACCTGGCCCCCGAGGCCCCCTGGAAGTGTCCGGACGACTGTCCGTCGTTCGTGCCCCGTCTGGCCGATGTGGGGTGGGATCACGGTTCGTTGGTCGAGCCGGCCATCGAGCCCATGCCCGACGTGCCCGGTGACGAGGCGGCGGCCGTCCTCGACAGCGCCGAGGACATCGTCAACGCCGTCGCCCCCGACGTGCTCGCCGACGTACGCGCCGAGGACGAGAGGCGCGGCCGGAAGTGGTGGCGTCGCAAGGGCTGACGCCACGGCGCCCCGGTGCGGCGCGACGGTCCGATACTGGCCGTACCGGCATCCGTCGGGCGGGTCAATTGCCCGTGAAGTTCCCCGGGCGCTTCTCGATGAAGGCCGTCATGGCCTCGGCGAGGTCGTCCGACGACAGGAACGCCGAGTTCCAGGTGGCCACGTAGTCCAGACCCTCGGCCACGGTCTGGTCCTCTCCGGCGACCAGGACCGCTTTGGTCCCCTGCACGGCGAGCGGCGAGTTGGCGGCGATCTCGGCGGCCATCGCCCGGGCGTCGGCCAGGACCGCATCGGCGTCCGCGCTCACGTGGTTGACGAGTCCGATGGCGGCCGCCCGCTCGGCGCTGATGTCCTTGCCGGTGTAGGCGAGCTCGGCCAGATGACCCTGGCCGATGATGGGGGGCAGGCGCTGCAGGCTCCCGATGTCGGCCACGATGGCGATCTTCGCCTCGCGCACCGAGAACTGCGCCTCCGCACTGGCGAGCCGGATGTCACAGGCGGCGATGAGGTCGACGCCNNCCGCCGATGCACCACCCGTGCACAGCGGCGATGACCGGGACGGGGCACGCCGCCACGGCGCTGACCGACGCCTGGAGGCGGATGATCTCCGACCGTGTCCGCCCGGCCCGGGCGGCGGCCGAAGGCTTCGGACCGTCGCCGACCGCGCTCCCGCCACCGGCGATGTCGGGCAGGGCCATGAGGTCGAGCCCCACGGAGAACTGCGGACCCTTGGCCGCGAGCACCACCGCCCGCACGTCCGGGGCGGCGCCGAGGGCGGCCATGGCCACCGGGAGGTCGGTCCAGAAGGCGGGTCCCATGGCGTTGCGCTTCTCGGGACGGTCGAGCCACAGGGTCGCCACGTGGCCGTCGACCTCGATGGTGAGGACGTCGGACGAGAAGGAGTCGATGGAGGGTGCGCTCATGGCCGCCCAGCGTAGGGCGCGGGCCCGTGTGGTGCGGTCCGGGCCCGGCCGGGGTCCCGTCGGTGGCCGGTAGTATGGCGGCCGAGGCTCGTCGACCGGGCCTCGATCCGCGAGAGGTCCAGATTCTGCCCACGTTCACCCCCGATATCGCCGCCGACCTGCCCGGTCCCTCGTGGCTGACGCGTCGACGCGCGGCGGCCGCCGAGGCCTTCGCCGGCGCACCGCTCCCGACCGAGAAGGACGAGGTCTGGCGCTACAGCCGGATCGACCAACTCGACCTCGACCGGTTCCGGCCGGCCGGCCATGTGCGCACCGGGGACGATCCCGGCCCGTCGTCGTCCGAGCGCATCCATGCCCTGGTGGACGGACTCGGGCCCCGGAGCGGCCTCGTCGTGACCATCAACGGGGTGCTGGCCACCCTGTCCGCCACCGTCGACGACGACGTGGTGTCGCTCGGTCGGGCAGCCGACCATGCCGACGGCGACGCGCTGCTCGGCTCGGTGCTCACCGACCCGCACGACTTTCCGCTCCTCAACGACGCGTTCGCCGTGGACCCGGTGCTGATCGACGTCCAACCGTCGGCCCGTCCCACCGGCCCCGTGGTGATCGTGCACGTCGTCACCGGTGCCGCCGGTGGGGCCGTGTTCCCTCGCACCGTGGTGCGGGCCGGTGCCGGGTCCACCGCCTCGGTGGTGGAGATCGTCGTCGACGCCGACAGCGGTCTGCTCGCCGACGGGCGGGACGACCTGCTGGCGTCGGCCGGGGCGTCGACCGAACGACTGGTCGTGCCGGTCACCGAGCTCTCGGTGGGCGACGGGGCCGAGCTGGCGTACGTGTCCGTCCAGTCACTCGGCGGAGGCACGTGGCAGTTGGCGCACCAGGCGAGCACCATCGGTGCCCATGCCACCCTCTCGAGCTACGCCGTGGCCCTCGGTGGGAGCTACGCCCGGCTCCGCACCGACTCGGCGCTGGCCGGCGAGTCGGGGATCTCCAGCCTGCGTGCCGCCTTCTTCGGCCGGGACGACCAGATGCTCGATTTCCGGACCCTCCAGGACCACCGGGCCCCGCGCACCACGAGCGACCTCCTCTTCATGGGAGCGGTCGCCGACCGGTCCCACTCGGTCTACAGCGGTCTGATCCGGATCCGTCGGGGCGCGGTCAAGTCGGATGCCGTCCAGACCAACCACAATCTGGTGCTGGACGAGGGTGCCCACGCCGACTCGGTCCCGAACCTCGACATCGAGGAGAACGATGTGAAGTGCAGCCATGGCTCCACGGTGGGCCCGGTCGACGAGGACCAGCGGTACTACCTCGAGTCGCGCGGCGTGGAGCCGGAGCGGGCCGAGCAGCTGATCGTCGCCGGATTCTTCGAGAGCATCGCCGATCAGGTGCCGGTGCCGGGTGCACGCGACCTCGTGGGTCGGTCCCTGGCGGCACGGACGGGTGCGTCCCGTGACTGAGGAGACCGGCGTGACGACCGACGGACGTACGACGGCTCGACTGTGTGCGGTGGACGATCTCGCCCCCGGGGAGGCCCGCCGGTTCGACGTGGCCGACCTGCGGATCGCGCTGGTCCGGATCGACGACGAGTTCCATGCCGTCGGTGACCGCTGCAGCCACGAGGACTTCTCGCTGGCCGATGGAGAGGTGTGGGGCGCCGAGTGCGAGATCGAGTGCTCCAAGCACGGTTCGACCTTCGACCTGCGCACGGGCGCGCCCTGCTCGCTCCCGGCCACCAGGCCGGTGCCCGTCTACGAACTCATCGTGGCCTCGGGCGAGGTCTCGGTGGTGGTGCCGTGAGTACGGGCGAACTGGTCATCGACGACCTCCGTGCCGGCATCCCCGGACGCGAGATCCTCCAGGGCCTCTCCCTGACGGTCCGCAGTGGCGAGGTGCACGCGGTCATGGGCCCGAACGGCTCGGGAAAGAGCACCCTGGCCCATGTCCTCATGGGTCGTCCCGGCTACGAGGTACTCGGTGGGTCGGTCACCCTGGACGGCATCGACATGCTGTCGCTGCCCACCTGGCAGCGGGCGCGGGCCGGACTGTTCCTCGCCATGCAGCATCCGATCGAGGTGCCGGGGGTCTCGCTCGTCGAGTCACTCACGGCGGCCCGTCAGACGGTCGCGGGCGAGGGTCCCGGGCCGGACATCCTGGGCCGCCTCCACGACGAGGCGGCACGCATCGGCTTCGACGAGCGCTTCCTCGACCG
>PMFY01000316.1 GCA_003157945.1 Acidimicrobiaceae bacterium
GCGGTCGACGCGTCCGGTACACTCTGTCCTCTGCAATCGGCGTCCCCTCCGGGGTGCGCCACCACAGGAGATCGCCATGAAGACCGACATCCATCCCGAGTACACCGAGACCGCGGTGCGTTGCTCGTGCGGCAACACCTTCACCACCCGCTCGACCAAGCCCGAGATCACCCTGGAACTCTGCAACGAGTGCCATCCCTTCTTCACCGGCAAGCAGANNGTCGAGCGCTTCCAGCGTCGCTACGCCGCCCAGGGCCGGAAGAAGAAGTCGGCCGCTCCGGCCGAGGACTGAGCCCGTCCGCCGGTCCTCCGCCGACCGGCACAGCCCGCCGGGCGCGTACCGCCGACCGCCCACCGGGGCCAGTCGGGGTGAGGTGCCGGTGACGCTACCCTTCTTCCCGTGCTCAACGACCGTCTGAGGGACCGCCTCGTCGACCTCGAACGGGAGTACGAGTCGGTCCTCACCGAACTCAACGACCCCGGCCTGTCCGCGGACCCGAAGCGCCTGCGCGAGGTGTCGCGCCGGCATCGCGAGCTCGAGGAGGTCGTGGGCTGCTTCCGCGGCCTCGAGGCCGCCCAGTCCGACCTCGAGACGGCACGCGAGATGGTGACCGACTCCGCGGGCGACGAGCGCGAGCTCGCCCAGGCCGAGGTCGCCCAGGCCGAGGCCGACGTGGACCGGCTCGAGGAGGACCTGCGCCTGCTACTCGTCCCGCGCGACCCGAACGCCGGGCGCAACGTGATCCTGGAGATCCGCGGGGCCGAGGGCGGCGAGGAGGCGAACCTCTTCGCCAAGGACCTCTTCGACATGTACAGCCGGTACGCGGCGGCCAAGAGCTGGAAGGTCGAGGTCCTGTCCTCCAGCCCCTCGGAGCGCGACGGACTCAACGAGATCACCTTCCTGGTCAAGGGCGACGACGCCTGGCTCCGGCTGGAGCACGAGGGCGGGCCGCACCGGGTCCAGCGGGTCCCGGTCACCGAGTCCCAGGGACGCATCCACACGTCGTCGGCGGCGGTCGCCGTGCTGCCCGAGGCCGAGGAGGTCGACGTCGACATCGACCCCAACGACCTGAAGATCGACGTCTACCGATCGACCGGGCCCGGCGGGCAGTCAGTGAACACCACCGACTCGGCGGTGCGGATCACCCACCTGCCGACCGGCATCGTGGTGGCCATGCAGGACGAGAAGAGCCAGATCCAGAACCGCGCCAAGGCCATGATCGTGCTGCGCTCGCGGCTGCTCCAGGCGGAGCAGGAGCGCCAGGCCGCGGAGCTGTCGCAGCAGCGGAAGAGCCAGGTCGGCGGCGGCGGCCGGTCGGAGAAGATCCGCACCTACAACTACAAGGAGAACCGGGTCACCGACCACCGCATCAAGCTGACGCTGCACAAGCTCGACCGGATCCTGATGGGCGACCTCGACGAGCTGACCGACGCGCTGATGGCCGACAAGCGCTACCGGCAGCTGGACGACGGCTGAGGTGGTGGTGGCCACGGCGTCCGAACGCACCGCGCCGGCACCGGCGGACGACCGGGAGGGCGACCGTTCCCGCCTGACGGCCGAGGTCGACGGCCGGGTGGGTTCGCGCCAGGAGGCCGTCTGGATCGTCGAGCACGCCGAGGCCCACCCCACCGGCGGGTCGGGTGGCGTCCGCACCGACGCGCTGGCCCTGGCCGACCGCCGGGTCGCGGGCGAGCCCCTGCAGTACGTGCTGGGCACGTGGGCCTTCCGGTCGCTGGAGCTGCAGGTAGACCGGCGGGTCCTGATCCCCCGGCCCGAGACGGAGCAGGTGGTGGAGGTGGCCCTGGTCGAGCTGGCCCGTGCCGCTTCCGGGCGCCACGACCCGGGCGACGACGGCCCGTTGGTCTGCGTCGACCTGGGGACCGGCTCGGGCGCCATCGCCCTGTCGCTGGCCGTCGAGGGGGCGGGCCTCGGCCGACCGCTCGAGGTGTGGGCGACCGATGCCTCGCCGGACGCGCTCGACGTGGCCCGCGCCAACCGCGACGCCCTGGCGGCGACCGACCCCGGGGCGGCCGCCCGGGTCACCTTCGCCGAGGGCCGGTGGTTCGCCGCGCTGCCGGAGGGCCTGGCCCGGCGGGTCGACCTCGTGGTCTCCAATCCCCCGTATGTGTCCGAGGCCGAGTTCGCCGGCCTCGACCCGACCGTGCGCGAGTGGGAGCCCACGGCGGCGCTCGTGGCGCCACGCGGGCGGAGTGGGGTGGACGGGACGGCCGACATCGAGGCGGTGATCGCCGGGGCCGGTGCGTGGTTGCGGCGGCACGGAGGCCTGGTGGTCGAACTGGCGCCGTCGCAGGCCTACGGGGCCATCGACGCCGCCCGTCGCGCCGGGTTCACCCGGGTCGCCACGGCACGCGATCTGGCCGGTCGCCTGCGCATGCTGGTGGCGTCGCGATGACCCGGGTGATGACGGCGTCCGAGTCCGGCGCCGTGCGAGCGGCGGCCGAGGCCCTGGCCGACGGGGCGGTGGTGGCCGTGCCCACCGACACCGTCTACGGGCTGGCCGTCGACCCGGCCCAGCCCGACGCCGTGGCACGACTCTTCGCACTCAAGGGCCGACCGGCCGACGTGCCCCTGCCCGTGCTCGTCGCCGGGGCCGAGCAGGTCGCCATGGTGGCCGGTCGCCTGGAGTCGGCGGCCCAGCACCTGGCCGACCGCTACTGGCCCGGGCCGCTGACCCTGGTCGTGCCGCGGCGGCCCGGGCTCTCCGTCGACCTCGGCGGCCCGCCCGCGGCGCGTCACACGGTCGGTGTGCGGCGGCCCGACCATCCGGTGATCGTGGCCCTGTGCGACCTGCTCGGCCCGCTGGCCGTCACCAGCGCCAACCTCCACGGCGCATCGCCGGCCACCACGGCCGATCAGCTGGTGCGGGCCTTCGACGGCTCGGAGGAGCCCCGCCTCGTGCTCGACGGGGGCACGTGCGACGGGGTCCCCTCGACCGTCATCGAATGCCGGGGACCGGCATCCAAGTGCCTGCGCGAGGGGGCGCTGGTCTGGGCCGACATGCACGGACGGGGACGCCGGGACCGGGAGCGTCCGGCCGCTCCGGCGCCGGACGGGGTTGACGGTGCCGGTCCCGACGGGGGACACTTGTGGGATGCAGCACGTTGAGTCCGTCCCGCGCGTCGACGTAATCATTATCGACTAGGCACCCACCACTCCCGGTGTGTGCCCCCTGACCGTCCACCTGGTGGGCGGTTTTTCAATTGCCGGACGGGCCGGCCGGACGCCTCCGGGCACCGGAACCCCGGGGCCGGGGCAGGGACGGCACGCACGGACAGACTCCCCAGATCGCACGAGACATCGGAACAGTGAGGACAGCAGACCAGTGAGCAGCTACAAGGTTGGCGTGATCGGTGGCGACGGCATCGGCCCGGAGGTGACGGCCGAGGCGCTCAAGGTCGTGCGGGCCGCCGGCGTCTCCCTCGACACCACGGACTACGAGCTCGGTGCCGACCACTACATCCGCACGGGCGAGGTGTTGCCCGACCGCGTGCTCGACGAGCTGGCCGGCCAGGAGGCCATTCTGCTGGGCGCCATCGGTGCCCCCATCGGCTCCACGGAGGTGCCCCCGGGCACCCTGGAGCGGGGCATGCTGCTTCGGCTGCGCTTCGCCCTGGACCTCTACATCAACCTGCGGCCGTTCACCGGGGTCCCCGGCGCCCCGGCCGCCGGCTGCGACTTCGTGGTCATTCGGGAGAACACCGAGGGGACCTACGCCGGCGAGGGCGGCTTCCTCCGCAAGGGCACCCCGTTCGAGGTGGCGACCCAGGGCTCGGTCAACACGCGCCACGGCGTGGAGCGCTGTGCCCGCTACGCGTTCGCCCTGGCCGCCACCCGGCCCGAGCGTCACCTGACGCTGGTGCACAAGACCAACGTGCTGACGTTCGCCGGCGACCTGTGGCAGCGGACCGTCGAGGAGGTGGCACCGGAGTACCCCGATGTCTCGTGGGACTACAACCACGTCGACGCCACCTGCATCTACCTGGTGGAGAACCCCGGCCGCTACGACGTCATCGTGACGGACAACCTTTTCGGCGACATCATCACCGACCTGGCCGGTGCGGTGGCCGGCGGCATCGGCTACGCGGCCTCGGCCAACCTCAATCCCGACCGGACGGGCCCCTCCATGTTCGAGCCGGTACACGGTGCGGCCAACGACATCGCCGGGACCGGCCGGGCCAACCCGGCCGCCGCCATCCGCTCGGCCGCCCTCATGCTGGACTTCCTGGGCGAGACCGAGGCCGCCAACGCCGTCGTCACGGCGGTCACCGAATTCATCAACGACACCCCCGACCTGACGCTGTCGACCTCCGGGATCGGCGACGCCATCGCAGAAAGGCTCTGAGTCATGCCCATCACCCCCACCGAGAAGATCTGGATGGACGGCGAATTCGTCGACTGGGCCGATGCCACGGTGCACGTGCTCACCCACACCATGCACTACGGCTCCGGCGTGTTCGAGGGCATCCGTGCCTACCCGACCGACCGCGGTGTCGCCGTGTTCCGGCTGCGCGACCACATCGAGCGCGAGCGCTGGAAGNNAGCGGCTCTTCGCCTCGGCGTCGGTGTTCCTCATCGACATCCCGTACAGCGTCGACGACGTCGTCGAGGCCACCCGCGAGCTGGTGCGGGTCAACGGGATGCACGACGGGTGCTACATCCGTCCGCTCGTCT